>CAYJGI010000145.1:0-3365 GCA_964369705.1 uncultured bacterium | reverse complement strand
CCCGATTGAATGGCATGGACCGTATCTTTACCTATGGCAGTACCGGGCACTTCAAAAGGAACTCGGGGTAGCATTTCTGCTTTTTCGTATAGGGCATCGGCGCTTGTTTTTGCCCCTGGTAAGATGGCACCACCTAAGAAGTTGCCTTCGCCATCGACGACTTCAATATTTGTAGCCGTTCCTAAGTCGACAACAATGGCCGGCCCTCCATAGTAGTGGTAGACTGCCTTTGCATTGCAAATACGATCGGGCCCTACCGTCTCCGGATGTTGGATATGAAAAGAAACCCCAAGATCCAAGTCGTGGGCCATCACCACGGCCGTCTTCCCTATGATACCTTCAATGGCTACTCTTAGCTTATGGGTCAGCGGCCTCACCACAGATGAGATAACGGCGCCTTCCACATCTGTAAGGTGCACCTTAGAACTCTCCAAAAATCCCATGAGCTCCTTTGTTAAAACTTCTTTTGATGCCATCAGGTCCGTGTCAATACGGGCCGTCCCTATGGGTTTTTGATCTTTGAGTAAGCTATAGACTATATTGGTATTTCCAATATCGCAAATCAGTAACATGATAGGCTCCTGTCATGAAAAAATTAATCGAAGACTGGTTGTTTCCGATTGATTCATTATACTATGTTTTAAAAAGATTTTAAAGTTATTTCTCTACCTACTATTGAAGATTAAAGCCTTTTCAGATACAATAATCACAGTCCCTTCCATAAGATGGGCAAGCACAATTAAGATACGGAGAGCATCATCATGGACACCAAAAAAGCCATTATTTTTGATTTGGATGGTACTTTAATAGACTCCATGTCATTACTGGAAAAAGTCACAATAGACTACTTACAACAACTGGGTGTTACGTCCTTTTATCCCAATACTATGGAGGATTTGCGCCCTATGAGTTTTGCGCAGGGGGCAGAGTATCTCATCCAGCGCTACGAACTCACCGTAAGCCTTGCAGAAATGATGACAGCCATCGAAAACCGCATAAAAGCTTTTTATCAAAAAGGCGCACCGCTAAAAGAAGGGGTTCTTGATTTTTTAACTTCTTACCCCCATCACAAAAAATGCATTGCAACAGCCATCCACAAAAACCTTGCTGAAGCGGTGTTAAAACATCACCAAATTGAATCCTACTTTGATTTTATCGTCACCACTTACGATGTGGGTAAAGGCAAAGAAGATCCCACCATCTATCTGCACGCTGCAACGACCCTCGGCTCAAAACCCCACGAAACCATGGTCATTGAAGATTCCCTCACAGGGATTCAATCTGCAAAGTCTGCGGGATTCTACGTAGTAGGCGTCTTCGATGAAGCCTCAAAAAAAGATATGGAAAAAATCAAAGCCACCGCCGATCAATACGTATTACGCCTTCTTGATATTAATTTATAAAGCAAACAAAACACCAAAGAAAAAGCGTAATATGGAGGCCTTCTACCTTACACCACTCATAAAATCCCCATCTATACAAAAAAACAAACCATCTCCATAAGGGAGTGATAGTTTGTTTTTTTTTAGGTTATTTTAATAATTTTTATTGTTGTATCTGTTTAAACCGCTTCTCTCTCATCAATGGCTTGAAACTCTTTACGTCCATAAAAAAGGATTCCGCCCCCTGCAATAAAAAGCAAGATAATGGCTAAGATAGAAAAAGAACTTCTACCGGTCATAATCTTAGCCCCGGCATAGATGGCAGGTCCGAGAATGGCGGCAAATTTACCGAAGATGTCAAAGATACCAAAATACTCACTGGATCTTTCTTTGGGAATGAGTTTTCCGAAGAAAGAACGGGACAAAGCCTGGATACCGCCTTGTACGCTACCGACCAATACGGCAAGGACCCAGAAAATCGTTAAGGCCTCACCATTGGTGAGAAAACCTTCTTCAATACCCAGCCCCATGACAAAACCCAGTATACAAATAAAAGTATAAACACCCACCGCTAAAAACAACATGGGAATCGTACCATATTTCTTAGATAAAGTCGAAAAAAGAATGGCGCAAGGAAATCCAATAAGCTGCGTAGCCACAAGGGCAACAATGAGACCGGTACTATCAAGTCCCAGCGTCGTTCCATAGGCCGTAGACATCTTCATCACAGTACCGACACCGTCAATATAGAAGAAGTAAGCCAATATGTATAGGGCAATGGTTTTGTTCTTAAGGAGTGACTTGATGCTCGCCTTCAACCTTTTTAGTGTGTGGCCTATCATTTGTTCCGATGGCTTATCTTGTCCATATTCTTGATGACAATTCTTTAAAATTGGGATGGAGAATACGGCCCACCAGAGTACCGCCAAAAAGATGGAGAGCTTAACAGCCGTCGCCATATCAATCCCAATAGGCTCTTGAAAGGTAATGAGCAAAATCGATGCAATAAAAGGGATGGTGCTACCACCGATATAACCCATGCCGTAGCCCCAAGCCGATACTTTATCCATTCTTGCTTTTGTGGTGATATCGGTCAAAAAACTATCATAAAACAAATTGGATCCGGCAAAACCAACATAGGAGATGACGTATCCCACAAGCATCCACTGCCATGATGATACCAGTCCACAAAGGGTTGTAAAGATGAGACCAATGAGCAAAAAAGCAGTAAGGAGCTTTTTTTTCATGCCTTTATAATCGCCGACCACGCCCAAAAAAGGCGCCATCACAGCCACTAAAGCCGTGGCAATAGAAGTTCCCCATCCCCACCATATATCACCGTCTGCGCCACTTTCCAGTGCCACGGCAGTAAAAAACACAGGGAAAACGGCAGCCATCATGATGGTGGCGTAAGACGAATTGGCCCAGTCGTACATAATCCAGCTTCTTTCTTGTTTTGTAAATCCTTTTAACATGTTATATGCCTCCATAATTCAGGTCAAAAAAGTCAAGTTGTCCCTGATTTTCTTTTGCGCTTTTATAATACACTTCTACCAGTTTTATTCCATCTTCTATCCCTTCATCAAAGAGATTTTTGATTACGGTTATTTCTTTTTCGTATTGGTACGTCTCTCTCATAGACAAAGATGAAAAAACCTGTTTTTTACCAAGAAGTGCTTCTACCCATTTTACAAGGGTTGGTTTGGATAGTAGTTTTTCATACAGTATCATGTCTTTGACTAAATTCTTGCTTTTGTTGGAATCGGTAATTCCATATACATTTCCTATAATTGTGGTATTGATCCCTGTGGGAATGTATTGAGTACGCTCACTGGCCAACCTGTATTGCCGCCTGATCAGCGTATCAAAATCACTTTCCAAAAAACGATGCTTAATGCTATCGCCATTCGTTACCTCTTCAATATAGGGATGGACTTTTCGGTCAAGACCATAATGGGTACAACATCCAAGAAGATAGGCCAG
>CAYJGI010000144.1:741-3393 GCA_964369705.1 uncultured bacterium | reverse complement strand
ACTGGATTATGTGGATCTTTATTTGCTTCACTGGCCGGTAGCCGGTGCCTATAAAGACAGCTGGGCCATCTTAGAAGAGCTCTACGAGCAAAAAAAGACCCGTGCCATCGGCGTCAGTAACTTTAAGATCAGCCACTTAGAAGACTTAGCCACCACACAAAAAATCATGCCCATGGTCAATCAGATGGAGCACAACCTCTTTATGCAAGACAATGACCTTATTGCCTATTGTAATGAGCGTGGCATTGTATACGAGAGCTGGAGCCCATTAGGCAACGGTCACCATACCGATATTCCCGTTCTTCAGAACATGGCACAAAAATACAATAAGACAGTCCCTCAAATCATTCTGCGCTGGATTTTGCAAGATGACATTGTCGTCTTTCCAAAGTCGGTGAATGAGGGAAGAATCGTTGAGAATGCTACCATCTTTGATTTTTGTCTCACCGATGATGAGATGACTACCCTCTCCGCGATGAACGAGATGAAGCGTACCGGCCCGGACCCCGATACCTTTAACTTCTAAAGTTGCACCACTTTTAATCATAGGAGGTCATTATGCCACATTTCAGAATCAGTGGATTAGATGCCAAACAAGTTCAGTTTTTATCCGGTACCTTATCGGAAGACCTCTCCCGAGCCTTAGATTGTCCCATAGATTGGGTGACTTTTTCTTGTACTGCACCTACCCTATTTTGTAATGGTGAAGTCTTTACAGGTACGGTTTTTGTCCACGTGGAGTGGTTTGATCGTGGTGAAGGGGTTAGAGATACGGTAGCTTCCATCCTAACAGATGGAATCCTACAAAAGAGTAAAATCCAGTTCATAACGCCACCATCCATAGACGTCATCTTCGTAGATCTTAAAAAAGAAAACTACTACGAAAACGGAAATCACTATTAAAAAATCGAAGTTTTAAACAAAACAAAAAGCGATGTGAGAACACATCGCTTTTTTTATTTTGTTGTTTTATTAGCTGGTTTGGATATGGTTTTATTTTTCTTTTGTGGTGCCGTTTGTTTTTTTCGTACAGAATAACCAAAAGTACCCAGCTTCTCCCCAACCTTAAAGTATTCTCCGTGGCTATAGGCTAAGAGATTACTCTGATCGAGGCAGAGTTTTCCTTTGTCATCTAATAGATCCTCGGTTACAATGACTTTTTCCACATTGGCAAGGATCATGTGATGGCTCCCTAAGGGAATCACTTCTTTTACGGTGCAGTAGAGGGAGAGGGGACTCTCTTCTATGATGGGCACCGTGATTTCTTCAACGAATTTTGGCGTTAAGTTTAATCTTTGCCATTTATTCAGATTTTTACCGCTTCTAACCCCTGCAAAATCCACGGCAAAGGCCATGTCTTCCGTCGTTAAGTTGATGCAAAAAGCCCCTTCTTCGAGGATCATACCGTAAGAATGGCGCTCTGGTCGCACAGAAATATACGTGATCGGCGGAATGGTATTGACGATTCCGGTCCAAGCAACGGTAAAAAAATTGTTCTCTTCTTTATTGCCAGCGGTCACCAGTGTTGCCGGTAGTGGCCCCATTAGTGCACTGGGTTTCCAAACTTGTTTTTTGATCATGTTGTAGGTGTCTCTGTTTTCTGCTCATCTAATACCGATACATCTGTGGTTTCATTCATTGTGGCAGTATAGCTCGTCATAAGCCAAGAGCTCTCCCCTTTTTTGACTTCAATGGTCAAAGTGGCCACTAAAGAACCGAGGGCCGTCTCATCTTCCGGTACAAGGTGATGTACTGGTACTGTAATCGTTTTTTCTGTGTCGCTTTTATCTACGATGGAGAGTTCTCCCAGCACGTGCATTGAAGCTCTACCGAATAAGTGTCCCTTATAACCATCGCCTAAATAATCATAGGCATCTGGGTTATGACCAAAACTGCTAAGAGACATCCCAAAAAAAACCATAACTGCCTCTTCTACGTCTTTTTGAGGTATATATAGGATTCCCTCAGCGGGATCCATAATACAATCATCGGTAGGAAATTGCAAGATATAGTCTACGGCAAAGTACTCCGCCGCAGCTTCTGTAATGGGAGCAGAAGTCGTCAGATGAAAAGCGGGACTCCAAAAGGCATATTGGCTCAAATGAAAAAACTCTTCCGCTTCGCTACCGATAAAGTAATCTCCAATTTCGTTTCTCCATGGAATCTCCTCTACATTATCCTCTGGATCAGAAGTGTCTTCCTCTTGATTGGTGTCATCTTCTAATCCCGGTCCTACATTTTCTCCCCCGTCACCTGATACATCGGGATCGTCGCCATCTACTGCCTTTGGCGCGCATGCTGTCATCGCCAAAAGCAGAATCAGGGCTAAAAGTATAGCTTGAAGTTTCTTTCCCATAGATTAGTTTTCCACTAATTCGAAGTTGGTTACATCCACTCCGCAAAGGGGGCAGCAAAAGCCTTCGATATCATGGATATCGGTTCCGGGCTCGATGAGTAGATCGGCATCCCCTTCAGATGGTACATATACATAACCACAAATAACACACTCGTAATGCTTCATTTTTTTCTCCTCCTTATTGTAATAATGAAATTGTTATACTTATCATGATAAGCAGTGAAATGGTATTCACTGTAATAACCGTTATTTTCGCTGGTTTCTTCATGGTACCGTCACTGTTAAAGTTGTTACCG
>CAYJGI010000144.1:0-731 GCA_964369705.1 uncultured bacterium | reverse complement strand
TTGCACCTTGGTCACCATCACCATCACAAAAATAAAAATAGAAAGAATGGCAAGCAGAATACCTGCCGTCTCATGATAGGTCATGAGTGCTCCGCCTATAATGGAAAAAACACCCATTGCAATGAGGCCTAGGCCAATGAGTCTTGCCACGGCTTTATGGTTGACTTTACGTTTTTGTAGAGGGGTCATGGTATTCACACCGGCAACGAGATCCGTCAGTACAAAACGCCATATGAGACCTCCAAGAAGGATATTGAATGCACCTATCACATAGAATACATAATACATGATAATACCTACCTTTCTATTTATTTATAGTACCAAAAAAAATTGTCAAAGTCTATACTTTTGTCGTGATTGAGTGCTTCTAAAATCATAAAAAAAACTCCGCCAAAGGCAGAGTTTTTATGGTTTAGAAATCGCTCTCGATGTTATTGAGAATCCCCGCAGCAAGGTAGAAAATGATAACGGCAATGAGAACATTCCATCCCGCAAGTGCCATAGTGCTCATGAGGGCACTCCCCGTTCTCATCAGTAAGAAGATGTAGAAGAACAGTCCTGGAATAATGGCAATAATGACTAAAAGTGCTTTTAAGAAGTACTTTAAGACTTTTCCATGGGTTGCACCAAAAAGGCGCCTTGAAAGTAATTCTACGTAAAAGCAAAGGGCCATAAAACCCGTATAGGCAGCGGTAGATGCGATTACAATCTCAATGCCCGACTTAGAAATC
>CAYJGI010000143.1:0-3406 GCA_964369705.1 uncultured bacterium | reverse complement strand
TCGCTTCGTGGCTTCTTCCACCAACCATAGCAGCGATTGCTCCTGTGGAATTCTCCAGGATAACAACGGCAGCTTGTGGTTGTAGTATACCGTTTTCATCTTCAGTGGAAGATGGGAAGTTCTCATTATTTGCCATAACTTCTTCTGCTTTTTCTTGTGTTTCTACATCAATCGTTGTATAAATACGAAGACCTTCTTCAAAGATCATTCTTGAGGCATCGTCTTCACTATAACCTGATTCCACTAATAGATCAACGGCTTCTGATTGTACATAGTCTACGAAGTAAGGATAAATATATTCCGGTTCAGTATAGTTAACGATGAGTTCTTCTTTGATTGCACTATCGTATTGACTTTGGCTGATTTCTTCGAGCTTAAGCATCTGCCCAAGGACAATATCTCGCCTCTCTAAGCTATTCTCTATGTTATTAACGGGACTATAGCTGGGGCCTTTAGCAGCACCGGCTATACTTGCCATTTCGCTTAAAGTTAAGTCATCAAGTTCTTTGCCAAAATACGTAATCGCAGCGGCTTTTACACCATAGGCCGATTGTCCGAAGTAAATTTGATTTAAATAAAACTCTAAAATCTCATCTTTTGTGTATTGTCGCTCGATTTGGATGGCAAGCCATGCTTCTTCAATCTTACGGGTTAATGAATTCTCGTGATTTAAGAAGGCATTACGGGCCAACTGTTGGGTGATGGTACTCCCTCCTTGACCTTCAAAGGGATTCCCGTTTTCTTGAATATTCACTACCATAGAACGTAAAATACCTTGAATATCCACACCAAAGTGATCATAAAATCGCTCATCTTCAACGCAGATAAAAGCATCAATGAGGGTTTGGGGGATTTCGTCGATGGATACGTACTCTCTGTTCTCTCCTGAGTGGAGCTTACTTAAGACGGTTCCATCCTCGGTATAGATGATGGAAGTTTCCACCGGTTGTAATTCACTGGGGTCAAAGTTAGGCGCTGCATCGGCAATGCTTGTCACAATGCTGATGAATATGCCTGCACCTACTACAATGAGTAAGGCGAAGAAAATTGCAAATCCAATTAAAATTCGTTTCAGTATTTTTTTTCCACTTTTTTGTTTTTTCTGTTTTTTTGGTTTGTTGGTTTGTGCCATATAGTTCTCCTTTGTAACGACGCTTTACAGGCTAAAGCGTGCTTACGACAATCGTACCAAAAGTATTATACCATATTTTAATGATTTTTGAAACAAAAATCAATTTTTTGCATAGGATGAACAAAGGATAAAAGGAGTTTTGCTATGATTTCACCCCCAAGAAGAAGCCTCTATTATACGCTCAAAATATGGTTGATTATTATTTGTATGGTACTTCTTTTTGTGAGTACTTTTTTTGTCTATTTTATGGACCAAAGAGTACTCCCCATCTTAAAAAATTTTACAGAAACAGAAATGAGCATCATTGCCAGTGACTCCATCAATCAAACGCTCAATGAGAATCTGATACCAAGTATTGAATACGATGATATTGTAGAATTCGTCACCGATGATGAGGGGCGCATTATTCTTGCAAAACCCGATACGTTAAAACTCTCAAAACTGCAATCAGAGAGTGCCCTTGTGGTGCAAAAAGCCTTGGATGCTGCCCTCCCCAGTACGATTGAAGTGCCCTTTGGCGTGATTTTTAATAATACGCTTTTTAGTATTGTAGGTCCTAAGATTCCTGTGGGTATTATGCCCCTCGGTAATGCCAACGTCTATTTAAAAAGCAGTTTTGAAGATGGGGGGATTAACCAAACCAAACACTTACTCTACCTCGAAGTCACCATTAACATTCGCATACATATCCCTTTTCTTGATTCGAATGTCAGTACGGTGACTCATTTTCCCCTCTCCGAATATATCATTGTGGGAGAAGTGCCGAATTATGTCGGTTTTCCCACGGAATTTTCATAATTTTTAGCAGTGAGATTGTACACTTGCATTTACTTAACTAAACCATTCTGATATAATAGATTTGCAATAGACTTCTTTGTTATTGCCTATTTTACCTCTTTTTTCATTTTGAATACACAAGCGCTTACTCTTATTATGGAGAATTATATGAATCTTTATCAAATCATTGACGAATTCTTACAAAATGGCAGTGTCTCTTTCCCTGCTCTTATCTTAAAGCATCGAGAAGCCCTCGCCTTAACGGGAGATGATTATGAACGCCTTCTTATAGAATTATACGAAGAAAAAACCACGGGAAAACCTTCCCTTGCCATGCGCCGACTCTTAGAGCGAGCTTTATTACTGCAACAAGGAGAAGATCACATCAAAGAGGCAAAAGAAAGTCTGTTTTTGGATGGTACTCAAGCCCTTGTCTTCTTACTGGAAGAATTCCTCGGACGGGCCATCTCAACAAGGGATCTTAATATTCTTAATCAATGGGTGTACGACTTGGGTTTTGGAGAAGAAATCATTGCTTTTTTGCTCAAATCTTGCAAAGATTTGAATCGCAAGTCCATTGCCTATGCCGATGCTGTGGCAAAAAACTGGAAGTCTAGAGGGATTACAACCTTAGAAGAAGCAGAAAGAGCCAGTGACATGGCCAAAAAACTAAAAGCAGAAATCTTAGAAATCAAAAAATACTTAGGTCTTCCAAAGACGCTCACAAGACCGGAAGAAACCATCTACCAAAAATGGAAAGATGAACTGGGTTTTACTAAAGAAATGATCTTACTGGCCTCTGATTATACGATACATACCGGGAGGCCGAGTTTTGGATACATTAAGGGAATCTTAGAAGATTGGCACCATAACGGTATACATACCCTATCGGAGGCTAAGTCATACCTCAGCAATTACAAAAACAAAGGCAAAAATAAAACAAACAAAAAGCACGGCGATAGCAGCACCATCTCTGAGAGTCGCCGTACCGTCAACTTGAAGCTTTTGGAAGAATCGATGAATTCTCAAAAGGGAAAGTAGGTTAACGATGAAAAACATTTTTTTAGCAGTCTATACGCTTTTTCAAGAAAGAAAAAATGCCAACGAAAAAGCCGTAGAAGATCGCATACAATATCTAAGAGAAAAATATCCCGCCTATTCGGAAATCGATGACAAAATCCACGAAAACCGAATGAAACTACTATCCATCATCGGTAACCCCTCGTAGAAGAATTTCGGACAGAATATTTTACCCTGAAGGAATATAAAAAGCGTTTTTTTGTTGATGCAAGAATCCCTAAGGATTACGATGAGTTAACGCCTCTTTGTTCCCTCTGTAATGACGAAGGCTTTACGTATAATGAGCATCACTTAAGGGAAAAATGCAGTTGCTTTATCAGAGAAGAAATGAAGCTTAAGACGGCCCTCTCAGGCCTACAAAACATCTTAAATCAAGAGAATTTTGATACCTTTGATATCACCCTCTTTGATGATACT
>CAYJGI010000142.1:1275-3410 GCA_964369705.1 uncultured bacterium | reverse complement strand
AATCCTACACCCAGTCAGAAGTCTTCGATGCGGCAATACAGTTCGCCCGCTGCGAAGGAACTTTCCCAGCACCGGAGAGTGCCCACGCCATCAAAGGCGCCATTGATGAAGCCCTTCGTTGTAAAGAAACGGGAGAAGAAAAAGTCATCCTCTTCGGCCTCACCGGCACGGGATACTTCGATATGACGGCATACCAAGGTTATATTGATGGCAATATGGTCGACTATATCCCCACCGACGAAGATTTAGAAAAAGGTTTTGCCACTTTACCACAGCTGGACCTCTAAAAAAACACAAAAAAAGAATGGACCCACACCTCCATTCCGTAATGTATTGCCTTTTAATTTTATGCCGTAGGATGATTCATCCTACGGCATATTTTAAGTACCCTTTTACACTAGTAGCCGTTTCTATAAAGTGGCTTTTTGGTTGAAGATGATAAGGGATCATGATATGATATTGAATAGATATTCGGAATAAAAAAAGCAACACCTACTCTCAGAGTGTATAGAAAAACGAGGTGACCCTATGAAAAAGTTTTTAGTATTATTACTTACCATTTGTATGCTTTTTTCCTTTGTGGCCTGTAGCACAACGGTAGGAGAGCCGGAAGGTAACAGTGGGATTCATGGAGATATAGAAGATGGCGATGTTACCAATGTGTCCACAGATGATGAAGACATCACGCTCAATAATAAAGACGGTGATGGTACATTAACCATCATCGAATACAATGACTATTTTGAAATCACCGTCACCCACCCCGATATCAATGAGGGGATCACGAAAGAAAAAAATACTTTTTCAGTGGAATTTTATGAAGAAGGGGAAGAACCGCCTGCTTATTATGCCTATTTTGACTTTTTTTCAGACATTACCGACGGCACACAGCGGGGAAGATATATTTATCCTAAAACAAGCGACGAACAGCATAGTGCTGAAGTGAGTGTGGGAGACAATTCTATCACTTGGATATGTAGGGATATGAACTTCGATCCCACGTTAAGCAGTAATATCATGTTCAAGCTGATGCTTAATTACAGCAAAGAGGATGAAGTCATTTATTTTGGGCATTTTAATGTCGACAACGTCTTTATCCCCTTTGATGGCGAACGTACAATTACAGAGCTGAACTTCGTGCAATCCTTTGCCGAGGACGGGGATATCACATACCTCCAAACGCTGATTAATGAGTTTAATACCATAGACCCACTGACACAGGTGAATCTCATAAGCGTCCCGGAAGATGAAATGGTTGATTATTTGTTAGACGAGAGCAATGGGGCGGATATTTTTACCGTCCATTCATATCACACAGCGGATTTGTATCACGCAGACAAATTAGCCTCCCTTGATGATTATATGGCACAGGCAATCTCCCTTGATGTCATTGGAATAGAGCAAGATATCAATGACTTGGAGTACTATATCACCGAATTTAGACAAGATGTATTTACCGAGATTGATGGCACTACGTACAGTTTGCCGTTATTTTCGGACACTTCAGTGCTGTTTTATAGCTTGAAAGAAATCGGTCCAACCGGTAGTTCTTCTATGATCACCAACTATTCCGGTTTAATTGATATTGCCAAGTGGGGCACCAATCCCGATTTAGGCTACTATGGACTATCATTCCTCCTTACCAATCAAGAGCCCGTTAAGAGTGCAACGGACACTATCCTGCCCATTCTATACGGCAACAACGGTAGTTTAATGGTGGGGGATATTTTTACCGTTGATACGCCTGAGATGCTACAGACTATGGAATTTATTAAGACTTTAGGCGACAATGACTATGTAATGCCCGATACATCACAAAAAACCGAGGAAGAAGTTGCCAAAGACTTCTCCAATGAAACCACCATTCTATTCATCGGCTCCCTTGAAAACATGGATATTGCCAGAGAAAAAAACGAGGTGTATCCCGAGCATATCTTTACCCATAATCTGAATAAAGATCATTCTAACCAAATAATAGACAATGGCATTAATGTTGCCATATCTAAAGGGTGTAGCGATAAAGACGCCGCCTTTGAATTTGTCAAGTATATTACTTATAAAAATCGTGAAATAGCGGCAGAAATCGGTAAAATTTCAGTGGCCCGGACATTATCTGATAACCCGTATCTACGAAT
>CAYJGI010000142.1:0-1244 GCA_964369705.1 uncultured bacterium | reverse complement strand
CGTCCTTGATGGCGTAAAAACCCCTGAAGAAGCACTGGCCGATTGCCAAGTGCAGTGGGACCGGATCTTATCACAGTAACAAAATAATAACAAAAACGGATAACAGTGGTCGATAGACTTCGTATACGCTGTTATCCGTTCTTTTTATATTAGCTTCGCTAATATAAACCCTTGATTCTATGGCTCACAGCTCGCCGCTTTGCGGCAACTGCTGTGAATGCCTGATAAATAATCCGTAGGATTATTTATATTACATAAAGAGTAGTAGGCTCATGGCCATAATGGCCATGCCGGCCACCAATCCCTTTACCGCTGTATTATGTTCGCCAAACTCTTTTGCCGCCGGCAGTAGCTCTTCTAAGCTGATATAGACCATCATGCCCGCCACAGCAGCAAAGATAAATCCAAAGGCTTCATCTCCCATGAATTGAATCAACAAAAAGTAACCGACAATGGCACCAATGGGCTCAGAAAGCCCCGATAAGAGGGAGAGTTTAAAGGCTTTGAGTTTACTTCCCGTGGCATAGTAGATGGGGACTGCCACGGCAATTCCCTCGGGAATATTGTGTATAGCAATGGCAATGGTAATGGCAATGCCCATTGAGGGATCTTCTAAAGCAGAGATGAATGTGGCAAGGCCTTCCGGAAAGTTGTGTATGGCAATGGCCAGCGCCGTGAAAACACCCATTCGCATGAGGCTTTGCTGTTTGAGATTGCCTGTGTCCGTGTCTAAGGATTCTCCCTTCGGCTCATTCATAGAAGGTATGAATTTGTCAATAAGGATAATAATGCCAATCCCCACAAAAAAACCAAGAATAGATAAACCATAACCCAATTGTTCTCCATAAATTGGCGTGAGAGAATCGACAGACTTAGAGAGAATCTCAACGAAAGAGACATAAAGCATAACACCGGCAGAAAGGCCTAAAGAAAAAGATAAAAACTTGTGATCATTGTTTTTTCTAAAAAGGGCAACAGCACCGCCGACACCGGTGGATAATCCGGCAAATAGCGTTAATAAAAAAGCAAACCAAATATGACTTTCCACTGAATCACTTCTTTCTTTATATACTTCCATAGAGGCTATAATCATCATATGCACTAAGGAGATAATGGGCCATATATTTCAATGTAAAATCTTCCTTCGTTAAGTTAGTTGAAACTAACTTAACTAAAGCTTATCACGGCTTATTCCCATTGTCAATATTATTTGTCATCCCCTCTCCTTAGAGGCTTCTTTGTTT
>CAYJGI010000141.1:631-3502 GCA_964369705.1 uncultured bacterium | reverse complement strand
ATGATTTTACAGATCAACAAATCTTAATTCGTAAAGGCAAAAAAAGCTATATAAAAGTGAACTTAGTAGACTAATGATAAAGGCATGGAGGCTTTACTCCATGCTTTTTTACAAGAAGAGAGGAGTGTTCATATGTCGTTAATCGGTAGAAATCTAATCGACCCCCATGATTTTACAAGAGAAGAGCTGGAGAGTGTTGTGGATTTGGCCCACACTTTTATCCATGATCCAAAAAGCTACGAAGATTTATGTAAGGGTAAGATCTTAGCCACCCTTTTTTATGAAGCAAGCACCAGAACAAAGTTTAGTTTTGAATCGGCAATGCTGCGCCTTGGTGGAAATATCATTGGTTTTTCCGATCCGAATACGTCATCGACCAGCAAAGGTGAGACGGTGGCCGATACGATACGGGTGATGAGCTATTATGCCGATGTTATTGCCATGCGCCATCCTGTGGCAGGCACACCAAAAGAAGCGGCAAAATATGCTTCGGTGCCCATTATCAACGCAGGAGATGGCGGAAATCAGCACCCCACCCAGACCCTCACCGATCTCGTGACCATTAACGAGCTTCGAGGCTCATTAAACAACTTGACCATCGGATTTTGCGGTGATTTAAAGAATGGCCGTACCGTCCATTCTCTCTACAAGACGCTAACCCGCTTCAAAGGGCTGAAAGCCGTCTTTATTTCGCCGGAAGAGCTATCCATGCCCCATTCCCTCATCGAAGACGCAGAAGGGGGCGAAGTCGTCTTTACAGACCATTTAGAAGACGCTTTAGGCGACCTTGATATCTTGTACATGACGAGGATACAGAGAGAGCGTTTTTCCGATCTTGAAGAATATGAGCGCCTCAAAGATGTCTATATCTTAGATGCAGAAAAAATGAAAAAAGCAAAGGACGACATGATGGTTCTTCACCCATTACCCAGGGTGAACGAAATCCATACCGATGTCGATGGAGACAAAAGGGCAAAGTACTTTGAGCAAAGTCGATTCGGAATCTATGCAAGAATGGCCCTCATGGCAAAACTACTGGGCGTAAAATAGGAGGAAAAATGATGAAAGAATCCATACTCATTCAAAACGTAACACTTCTTGATGAAAATCGCAGTGAAGACCATCAAGACGTTTTTATAAATGAAGGCCAAATCAAAAAAATCGGCGAAAAACTAACCATTAAAGCCGATCGTACCATCGATGGCACGGGACTTGTGCTCATGCCGAGTTTTGTGGATCTTCATACCCATGGAAGGGTCCCAGGCTTAGAGTACAAGGAAGATGCGGAGAGTTTTTCAAAAGCTGCCGCAAGGGGCGGCTTCACCCACACGGTGACCATGGCCAATACCCACCCCGTCGTCAGTAATATGGATACGGTCCACTATATTAAAGAACAGTTTGATAAAGTTGGTTTAGTAGATATCATGCAAGCCGTCAGCATCACTGCGGGATTTGATGGTCATACAACAACCCATTTATTAAATCTCGATGATTCTATTCGTGTGATCAGTGAAGATGGACAAGACGTCATGAATAGTGAAGCCATGTATAAAGCCATGCAAATTGCAAAAGAAAAAGACATCATCGTCATGGCCCACTGCGATGACAAAGATATTTTTCCCATTGATACTTACCTGGCAGAAGACTTAATGACGGCCCGTAATATTGCCCTCGGTGAAAGCGTAGGCGCAAAGCTCCATATCTGCCACTGTTCTACTGCAAGATCTCTCAGGTACGTAGAAGATGCTAAGAAGAGAGGCTACGATAATCTTACCGTAGAAGTTACGCCCCACCATATATACTTTAATGATGAAATCACCACATATCGTGTGAATCCACCTATTCGTAAAGAAGAAAACAGACGGGCTTTAGTAGAAGCCATTAAGAGAGGATCCATTGATGTCATTGCAACGGACCATGCTCCCCACACATCTTTAGACAAACAAAACGATGCTCCCGGTATGACAGGCCTTGAAGTGGCTTTCAGTGCTTCTTATACGGCGCTATGCCAGTGGGAGAATCTACCCTTAACGACCCTTGCAACCCTCCTATGCCACAACCCAAGGCGAATTTTAGGCCTACCGGAGGGACACCTTATGGAGAATACTCAGGCGAATTTAGTCCTTATCGATAAGAATCAAGAAAGAATCGTAGATGCAGACGGTTTTTATAGTAAAGGGAAGAATACCCCTTTTCATGGTCTAAAACTAAAAGGCGATGTGGTAATGACCGTAAAAAACGGCGATATCACATACTTTAATCAAAGGGAAGGTGTTATCGTATGAAGAAAATAGATCAATTATTTAATAGTGTGAAGGAATATGGCCCGGTGTGCTTAGGTCTTGACACCCACCTATCTTACTTACCGGAGGAATTTGTTGCGAAGTTTACTTCTAAAGGAGAAGCGATCTTTGAATTCAACAAAGCCATTATTGATGCTACTTTAGAGGATGTTGCCTGTTACAAACCTCAGATTGCATACTACGAAGCCTTAGGTATAGAAGGGCTCATTGCTTACAGTAAGACCCTTCGCTATATTGAGGATAAAGGAAAGATCAGCATTGCAGATATTAAACGAGGCGACATTGCAGACTCGGCAAAGCAGTATGCCGCCGGCCACTTAGAAGGGGATATGAAAGCTGATTTTATTACCCTTGCCCCTTATATGGGCCTCGATTCCATTCAGCCCTACCTCCCTTACAGCGAGGACCATGGATTCTTTGTCCTTGTGAAGACGAGTAATAGTGGCGCCATGGATTTTCAATTAAAAGCCATGGAAGGTGGCGAGAGATTATATGAAGTGGTGGGTAAAGAAGTCGAGCGATTAGCCGTAGAAACCATTGGAGAAAACGGCTACGGTGCCATGGGTGC
>CAYJGI010000141.1:0-621 GCA_964369705.1 uncultured bacterium | reverse complement strand
ATGATAGAAGCAGAAAAAATGCGCAGCCTTTTTCCCCATACTTTTTTCTTGGTGCCGGGCTACGGTGCCCAAGGAGGCACAGCGAAGGATGTAGCACCTCTCTTCAAAGATAAAAACGGCCTCGTCGTTAATGCTTCAAGGAGCATTATGCTAAATTACAGAAAATTCGACGATGGCAATAGCCGTTTTGCGTATTATGCCCACCTCGCGGCAAAAGAAATGAAGGAGGCTCTTCTCGGTGAATGTTAAAACTTCTATCATTAAAGAAAAAAATTGGATGAAGGCGATTTCAGTGATAGCAAGCCGGGCCAGTTTTATATGGTAAAATCATGGGACAAAGAGCCTTTTCTCGGAAGGCCCATTAGTATATTTCATCGGGACAATAAGGGCCTTAAGCTGATGATTCAAAAAAAAGGCGAAGGCACTTCTTTATTGTCGAACTTAGAGCAAGGGGACAAGATTACCACTTGGGGACCCTTGGGGAATGGTTTTTTGGAAGAGGAGCCGGTGCCTTACCGTAAAATCGCCTTAATTGGTGGCGGAATTGGTGTTGCCCCCTTACTCCCTTTACTACAACAATTAAAAAAACAAGGTAGCTAGGTTGATTTTTATGGTTGTTTT
>CAYJGI010000140.1:0-3559 GCA_964369705.1 uncultured bacterium | reverse complement strand
CGAGCCTAAGGCAAGCGCCTTTTGATTTTTCACCGCTGATTGCAGCTCTTTTGGTACAGCTCATTTCTCAGTTTGTGATTCGTATCTTAGTGATGTTCTTATAAAAAAATGGATATTCGTTATTTTAGATCCATCGTCAAAGATGAAGAACAACTGCACCATATCATAAAAATCAAAGATCAAATCACCCTGGTGGAAAAAACCGCCAAGGTGTACTATAGCTCTTTTTTGGATCCTGCGGTAAGGGCCCTGACTGAGCCCTTGCTACAAAGCGATAAAACCATAACATACCGATTTTTTGGTGGGTATGATTATGCAGAACGGACTGTTTTGGCCATAGGCCAGGGCAGTGAAAATCTCGATGCCAATGAGAATTTCCCTTTTTGTCTTCTTAAAATCAAAAACAATAAATTTTCGCCCTTTAGCCACCGTGATGTATTAGGCGCCGTACTTAACCTCGGCATTGAGAGAGAAGTTATGGGGGATATTGTCTTTGATGGAGATGCTTGTTACTTTTTTTTGCACAAGGATATGGCATCCTTTGTCATCCACTCTCTTACAAAAATCAAAAGAGGTGGCGTGAAGGTGGAAGAGGTTTTTGATAAAGACATCCCCTTTGAAACAAAAGAGCCGAAAGAAGTTTTTTTGATTCTATCCAGCCTTCGCCTTGATACCCTCATTGCCAAGGGTTTTAGACTGGGGAGAAATGATGCCAAGGAATATATACAAGCGGGCAAAGTAAAGGTGAATTTCTTAGAAGAAAGAAGACCGGATATTCAAGCTGAAGAAGGTATCTGGATTAGTGTGCGTGGTTATGGTAGACTACAAATAAAAGAAATTCAAGGCCTTAGTAAAAAAGGCAGTTATAAAGTCTTACTTTCTACACTTTTATAGAGGAGGTTTTATTGTGATTAGTCCGACAGATATTAAACAAAAAAAGTTTTCTAAATCCTTTGGGAATTACAAGTCCAGCGAGGTTGATATTTTTTTGAAGCTGGTAGCCGATGACATGGCAGAACTCTTAAACGAAATTCAATCTCTTAAAGAAGATCTCGTTACCAAAGAACGGCGCATGGAAGAGTATATGAAAATGGAAAAAGTATTAAAAGAATCTTTGGTAGTGGCAAAGATTACGGGAGAAGAAATCAAAAACCAAAGCCGTAAAGAAGCCGAGTTGATTATCAAAGAAGCAAAGATCGGCGTGAGTACTGTCCTACAAGAAAAAGAGCAAGAAATTAAAGAAAAAAAAGACACACTAAAAGCCATCGAACAACGGATCAAAGCTTCAAAAGAGCAAATGAAACAAATGTTGATGACCCAAATAAAACTCATAGACGAAGAATTCAAATTATAGTTGCATAACTTTTTTTCTTTGGTTATAATAATGATGTATATGAATATTAAAAAGCGATGATAAAAACACGCTGTAGAGTGGTTCTGTTACAGAGAGCAGTAGATTGGGTGTAATACTGCACAGATGCTCTATCAGTATCCTTTTTGAGCTGCCGACTTGAAGTGATAGTAGGGAAGGCCGGGTGACCGTTACCAAATTAAGTATTCGTAAAGGTGGTACCGCAAGAAGCTCTTGCCCTTTTTTTGGGTGAGGCTTTTTTTATATATATTGACCTATTTCTATATTATTGGAGGATATAATGGATATTAACAAAACACTGAATCTATTCGACACAGCTTTTCCCATGAGAGGCAATTTACCAACCCGGGAGCCTGAATTCTTCGCCCTATGGGAAAACAACGAAATCTACAAAAAAATGATGGAAAAAACAAACGGGAATACGCCTTTTATTCTCCATGATGGGCCTCCTTATGCCAATGGTGATATCCACTTAGGACATGCCCTGAATAAGGTGCTGAAAGATATTGTGGTAAAGTCCAAGTCTATGCAAGGATTTTATTCTCCTTATGTTCCCGGCTGGGATACCCATGGTCTACCCATTGAGCAAAAGGCTATTAAAGCATTAAAACTCAATCGTCACGAAATCCCCGTTGTGGATTTTAGAGAAGCCTGTAAGAATTACGCTTTAAGCCAAGTGGATATCCAGCGTGAGCAGTTCAAACGCCTTGGCGTAACGGGAGATTGGGATCGCCCATACCTGACTTTAGATCGCCATTTTGAAGCGAAGCAGATTGAGGTTTTTGGCCAAATGGCAAAAAAAGGATTTATTTATAAAGGCTTAAAGACGGTTTACTGGTGCCCTTCTTGCGAGACGGCTTTAGCAGAAGCGGAAATCAAATACGATGAAAAGAGATCACCATCTATTCACGTGGCTTTTCCCCTTGTGGATGACAAAGAATTATTTAACGGCTTCTCTAAGGACGAAATCTTTGCCGTTATTTGGACGACAACGCCTTGGACAATTCCTGCCAACGTGGCCATCGCATTGAATGCCGAGTTTGTATATGTATTGGTAAAAACAGAAAAAGGCAACCTCATTGTGGCAAAAGACCTCCTCAATCAATTCTTAGAAGAGACAGGCCTCACCAATGAAGGTATTCTTAAAGAATTTAAAGGCGCCGAATTAGATCGAGCCACTTTTAAGCATCCTCTTTTTGACAGAGAATCCCTCATTGTTTTAGGTGAGCACGTTACTTTAGAAGCCGGTACGGGCTGTGTTCACACGGCACCGGGCCATGGTCACGAAGACTTTGAAGTGGGTAAAGCCTACGACTTACCCATCATCATGCCCGTAGACGAAAAAGGCTGCTTCACGAAGGAAGCTTTTGGGTTTCAGGGATTAAGCATTGATGAAGGCAATAAAGCAATCACAAAGGCACTGGAAGAAAAAGGCGCCTTATTAAAGCTCTCCTTTATTAAGCACCAATACGCCCACTGCTGGCGCTGCGAAAACCCCGTCATCTACAGAGCGACGAATCAGTGGTTTGCATCCATTGAAGGTTTTAGGGATTTAGCACTAAAGCTTGCCCATGGTGTTAAGTGGTTCCCAGAGTGGGGAGAAGAACGCATTACTTCTATGATTGAAGATCGTGGCGATTGGTGTATTAGTCGTCAAAGGGTTTGGGGTGTACCGATTCCGATTTTTTATTGCAAAGATTGTAATAAAGAAATCGTCAATGATGATACCATTAATAGTGTCAAAAACCTATTCGATGAACATGGTTCAGATGTTTGGTTTATGAGATCGGCGAAGGAACTCTTACCGGAGGGCTTTACTTGTCCCCATTGCAATCATAATGAATTTACGAAAGAAACGGACATTATGGATGTCTGGTTTGATTCCGGCAGCTCCCATGTGGGCGTCGTGGAAGCAAGAGAAGATTTGATCTGGCCGCCGCAACTCTACTTAGAAGGAAATGACCAGTATCGTGGCTGGTTCCAGTCTTCTTTACTCACCTCTGCGGCAACGAAAGAGAAAGCGCCTTACGAAGTTGT
Source organism: uncultured bacterium (assembly GCA_964369705.1). Classification (GTDB taxonomy): domain Bacteria; phylum Bacillota; class Tb-RUG-66; order Tb-RUG-66; family Tb-RUG-66; genus CAYJGI01. Next base: position 150 of record CAYJGI010000140.1, on the reverse strand, counting down.
AATTACCCATGGTATGGTTGTAGATGGTGATGGGCGCAAGATGAGTAAGTCGTTAGGCAACGGTATTGACCCCATGGATATGGTCAAAAAATACGGTGCCGACATCCTTCGTCTTTGGGTATCTTCCGTTGATTATAAGGCTGATATCAG
>CAYJGI010000139.1:0-3564 GCA_964369705.1 uncultured bacterium | reverse complement strand
CTAATACGCCTAATATCCATGGATATTTTAGAGATTACCCCATGACGACCTTGAAGGCCAGTGGTCTTTCCGTGGGACTTCCCGAAGGGCAGATGGGCAACTCCGAAGTAGGCCATCTTAATATCGGCGCCGGTCGCATCGTCTATCAAGAGCTTACCCGCATTTCTAAATCACTGGAAGATGGTGATTTTTATACCAATGACGTGCTGGTATCTCTCCTAAAATATGTAAAAGAAAACAAAAAAAAGCTCCACTTCATGGGGCTACTCTCAGATGGCGGTGTCCACAGTCACACAGACCATCTCTACGGGCTTCTGAAAGCTTCGAAGGATTATGGATTAAAGGACGTTTACGTCCACGGCTTCTTAGATGGCAGAGATACCCCTCCCCAAAGTGCCCTTCACTACGTGAAGGCCTTAGAAGAAGAGATGAAAACCACGGGAGTGGGCAAAATCGCCACCCTTATAGGGCGCTACTTTGCCATGGATCGAGATCAAAGATACGATCGAGTGGAGAAAGCCTATAGCGCCATGACTTTAGGTACAGAATGTGTAGAGATGTCAGCGGAAGCTGCCGTCTTGCGTTCTTATGATGAAGGCGTGACCGATGAATTTATCCTTCCCATTCTCCTAGATGAGAGGGGTCTTATTGAAGAAGGCGATGGTGTTTTGTTTTTTAATTTTCGTCCCGATCGAGGGCGAGAGCTCACCGATGCCTTTACGAACCCCAATTTTGATGGATTTCAAAAAACCACCCACTTGGCTCCCTGTTTTACCACTTTTACGCAGTACGATAGCCGTTTTGATGGGGTGGAAGTCATGTTTCCTCCGGCGCTCCTTACAGAAACCTTGGGAGAAGTCATCTCAAAAGCGGGGCTTAAACAGCTTCGCATTGCAGAAACAGAAAAATACGCCCACGTTACTTATTTTTTGAATGGTGGTGTGGAAGAAGCCTTTTCATTAGAAGATCGAATCCTCATCCCTTCGCCTAAAGTGGCTACTTATGATTTGCAGCCGGAGATGAGCGCCTATGAAGTGGTAGAACAGCTCTTACCAAAGCTACCTGAGTATGATTTTATCGTCGTTAATTTTGCCAATTGCGACATGGTCGGCCATACGGGGGATTTTGAAGCGACTAAACTGGCGGCGGAAGCGGTAGATGTTTGTCTTAAGAAGATTGTCGATGGGACTTTATCCCTTCACGGTACAGTCATTATTACGTCAGATCACGGCAATGGTGAAGAAATGCGCACGCCTCAAGGCGAAGTGCATACGGCCCACTCCGTTAACGATGTGCCCTTCGTGATTGTATCGGATCATCCGTTCTCTCTGAAAGAAGGCCTCCTCAGTGATATTGCACCCACGTTACTACAATTATTAAGATTACAACAGCCGGTGGCAATGACCGGACAATCTTTACTGATAAATAAGGAGAATTAAATACTTATGGATATGATGATTATTGATGTATTGGCCAGGGAAGTCTTAGACTCCAGAGGCAATCCCACGATTGAAGTGGAAGTCGTCTTGAATGACGGTAGTTTTGGCCGATTTATGGTTCCAAGCGGTGCCTCCACCGGTGCCCATGAAGCGGTAGAATTAAGAGATGGTGACGAGTCCCGTTACTTAGGCAAAGGCGTCGAAACCGCCGTCCACAACGTATTAGAAGTCATCAAACCGGAGCTCCTCGGTATGAGAGCCTTAGATCAAGTCGCCATCGATCAAATGCTCATCAGCCTCGATGGCACCCCTAATAAAAGTAGGCTCGGTGCCAATGCCATACTGGGCGTATCCATTGCCGTAGCCAAGGCCGCCGCCGAGTACTTAGGTCTTCCCCTCTATCGCTATTTAGGAGGCCCCAATGGGAAAGTACTCCCCGTCCCAATGATGAACATCCTAAACGGTGGCAAGCACGCCGACAATAATGTGGATATACAAGAATTCATGGTGGCCGCCATCGGCGCATCTTCTGTGAAGGAAGCCATTCGTATGGGTGCTGAAGTCTTTCACCATTTAAAGAAAGTCTTACAATCTCGCAATATGAATACCGCTGTAGGCGATGAAGGTGGTTTTGCACCGAATTTAAGCAGCAATGAAGAAGCCATTGAAGTAATCATCGAAGCCATTACGAAGGCTGGATATGAGCCGGGCAAAGACCTCTTTATTGCCCTCGATGTAGCAAGTACCGAGATTTATGAAGATGGTAAGTACCAGTTTGGCAGTGAAGGCCTTGAGCGCAATAGCGAAGAACTGGTCGATTACTATGCCTATCTTGTAGAAAAATACCCCATCTACTCCATTGAAGATGGAATGGCAGAAGATGATTTTAGTGGCTGGAAGCTTCTAACCGAAAGACTGGGCGATAAAGTACAATTAGTGGGCGATGATTTATTCGTTACGAGTACTGAGCGTCTAAAGCTCGGTATCGAAGGGGAATTATCCAACTCTATCCTCATTAAAGTCAACCAAATCGGTACCCTTACCGAGACCCTTGATACCATTGAGATGGCAGAGCGTGCCGGCTTTACCACCGTTATCAGCCATAGAAGCGGTGAAACGGAAGATACCACCATTGCCGATTTAGCCGTGGCCGTCAATGCCGGTCAGATTAAGACCGGTGCCCCCAGTAGAACCGATCGCGTGGCAAAATACAATCAACTCATCCGTATTGAAGAAGAACTGGGCAGTATTTCAAAATTTGGTTTATAATCTTCAGAAAGAGCCACAATGATTGTGGCTCTTTGTTTCTTGTAGTTTTGATTTTTATATTTATGATTCAAAGTGCAAAATTACTGAATTTTTACAACTTTTTCTTGTTTTTCTCATAGTAAAGTGATATGATAGATATGTTAATTTTATAGACGTTGGAGGTGTGTTGGTCAATGGAGATTTTTGTACTTGTAATACATGTAATCGTGAGCCTTATTATGGTTGCATCGATTCTTTTACAATCCAGTAAATCTGCGGGATTATCCGGTGCAATCGCTGGCGGTGCTGAAAAGTTTTTTGGTAAGAAAAAAGGCATCGATCCACTGCTTGCTAAGATAACCACGATTTCTGCTATTGTATTTATTATTACTTCATTAACACTGGCTTTCTTCGTATAGCAAAATAGACGATACCTTAAAAGGTATCGTTTGTTAATTTATTATCATTTTTTAAACTTTTTTTTAGGAGGAATTATCAATAATGCAAAACCTTACGTATTTGGCGCCTGTGATGGGTATTATCGCCCTCATCTACGCCTTTGTTCTCACGAACAAGATTTCCAAAAAGCCGGTTGGTAACGAAAAAATGGCTACCATTGCCGGACACATTTATGACGGTGCTATGGCTTTCTTAAAAAGAGAGTACAGAGTTCTCAGTATCTTCATTGTTGTTCTCTGTATTGCAATCGGTGCTTTCATTTCTATACAGACTGCTATCAGCTTCTTATTAGGCGCTATCTGTTCTATGTTAGCGGGATGGCTCGGTATGAATGTCGCTACCAAAGCCAATGTTCGTACTGCCAGTGCTGCACAACAAGGCCAAAACGCCGCTTTAAGCGTTGCGTTTTCCGGTGGTG
>CAYJGI010000138.1:3344-3572 GCA_964369705.1 uncultured bacterium | reverse complement strand
GTAGATGGCCTCATTGTGCAAGACTACGGTGTACTGCAGATTCTGAATCAGTATTTTCCGGACTTTAGGAAGCACGCCAGCCCCCAAATGACGGTAAGTGATAGCAAAACGGTGAAAGCATTAGAGGCCATGAATGTACAAAGAGTTGTGCTAAGTCGTGAGCTCTCTCTACAAGAAATCAACAAAATCAAACAAGAAACCACCATGGAGCTTGAGACCTTCGTCCAT
>CAYJGI010000138.1:0-3334 GCA_964369705.1 uncultured bacterium | reverse complement strand
GGCGCCATGTGTTATTCTTATAGCGGACAATGCTTAATGAGTAGTTTTATCGGTGCAAGGAGTGGCAATCGAGGTAGATGTGCCCAGCCTTGCAGAAGGCTCTACCATACGCCGGAGGACCCTAAAGACAGCTATCGAATGAGCCTTAAAGATAATAGCAGTATCACACTACTTAAAGACTTAATGGAGCTGGGCGTCACGAGCTTTAAGATTGAAGGCCGTATGAAACGCCCCGAATACGTTGGTGTCGTAACGAAGATATACCGTAAAGTGATGGATGCCATCTTAGATGGAAGTTACGATAAACTAAACTTAGAAGCAGAAGAAGAGAACTTAAGAAGGGTCTTTAATCGAGGCCAGCATCCTTCTTATTACTTTGGAAAGTCTGAAAATCAATTCGAGACGAAGGGCACGGGCAATAGCGGTGTCTTCGTTGGGACCGCAGGGCTTCCCTTCGGGAAAGGCACCCAAATTCGCTCTAAGGAGCCGATCATTAACGGCGATGGTCTACGGATTGTCTTAGAAGATGGTACGGTATACGGTATGAATGTAAGTGGTATCGATGATCAAGGAGTCATTAATGAGAAGATTCCCCGTGGTGCCAAAATCTACAAAACCTACGATAAGAAAGAAATGGATGATATTGCAAAGACTTTTGCGAATAGGGGACAATACATCAAAAAATCAAAAGTAAAACTCACCTTTACAGCAAAAGTAGGAATTCCATTATCCCTTGTAATGACCCATGAAAACGGAAAAAAGGTAGAAGCTTTCAGTGATTTTGTGGGAGCCATTGCAGAAAAAAGGCTTCCCGATAGAGAAAAAATTGTTTTTCAATTATCGAAGTTTGGCGGAACGCCTTTTATACCCACAGAAGTGGTCTTAGAAATCGATGACAATGTCATGGTGCCTTTCAGTGAGTGTAATCAATTGAGAAGAACTTGTGTAGAACAACTTCAAAGCCTTTTTAAGGAAGAAGAAAGAAGCTACGAGAGACCTCTTATAAAGATTCCCCAAGTACACCGTGGGAACTCTACGCCGAAGATTGGTGTCTTTGTGGAAAGTGATCTTTACTATAGTGGAGAAGGCGCAGATTTTCTTATTATCGAAGGGGAGCATTTTAGCAGTAATTCTTTCCTTAAGAATATTCACCATGCAAAACAAAAGAAAATCCCTTACTACCTTGCCATGCCCACCATCGTAAAAGATGCAGAATACAAGAATTTTTTAAAGGCAGAAGAAGCGGTGGAAGGCGCCCAGGGCATTTTTGTCTCTAATATGGGACAATGGGCCTTTATCAGAGAAACTTACGGCGAAGAGGTGCCTCTTTTTGCCAATGAGCATTTTAATATTGCCAATGGTTTTGCACTGAAAAATATACTGGAAAAAGGAATCAAAGGATACATCCCAAGCCTTGAATGTAGACTCGACCAATTAAGCAAGATGACACTTCCTGAGACTTTCCTTTTTGTCCATGGCAAAATTCCCGTAATGATTACGGAGCAGACTATGGAAGAAGACCTCATCGACGAAAAAGACATGATCTTCACTACGAAGATTATGAAGTCTAAGAGAAGCATCCTTTATAATTCTAAGAGCTTGTCGGTGATGCAAGATATGGGCACTTTTATAGATAGTGGATTTGGCAATTTTATCATTCGTTACAGTGATGCAAGAGAATCAATCGATGATTGGTTAGAAGCCTATGGGACGAAAATAAAAACGGGGAGAGATCCCCTTTGGACTTACGAAGATTATACCAAAGGACATTACTTTAGAGGAGCAGAATAACATGGATCAACGGGCTTTTAAAACACTGGAACTGGACAAAATCTTAAAGATGCTTTCCCACCATGCCTTAAGTGATGAAGGCAAGCGTACCATAGAAGCGTTAAAACCCAGCACCCATTTTAATACCGTGTTACTCAGGCAACAGGAGACATCGGAAGCCGCTTCTGTCATCTTAAGCGGTACCCCCCTTCCTCTTACGGGATTTTATGATATTCGTGGGGCGATTAAGCGCTGTAAGGCAGGAGGGCTTCTGCAACTCATAGAACTCATTCGCATAGCCGATGTGCTGACCCTTAGCCGTAAGATGAACCGTTTTTTAGTAGAAGGAACCAACAAAAAGCAATCGTACCCTCTAATAGAGGGCTATACAGATACATTAGAGACGAATACGGAACTTGAAAACGAAATCAAAAGATGTATCATTAGTGAAGAAGAAGTGGCAGATAACGCTTCTCAAACCCTCTTTCAGCTGCGCAAAGAATTACGTAGCCAAAAACTCAAAATCAGAGAAAAACTGAACCACTATATCACCCATCCATCGACAAAGAAGTATCTGCAAGATGGGATTGTTACAGAGCGTCATGGGCGATTTGTAATACCGGTCAAACAGGAGCATAAAGGGCAGATTGAAGGCATTGTTCACGATCAATCCTCCAGTGGTCAAACCCTCTTTGTTGAGCCAACTCCCATTGTGGAAATGGGTAACAAGATTCGTTTGATAGAAGTAAAAGAAAGAGACGAAATCGAAAGAATCATTTTTTCTTTAGGAGCCGATGTGGCCATCATGGGAGATGGACTCCTTCACAACTTGTCGACTCTTACGGCCCTCGATGTGATTTTTGCCAAAGGCAAACTCAGTATCGAGATGGAAGCCACAGAGCCAAAGCTCAATGATGAAAAGCGGATTGTCATTCATAATGGTCGCCATCCACTCATCCCAAGGGATCATGTTGTCCCAATCAGTCTTCACTTAGGGAAGAATTTTAATGCTTTAATTATTACAGGACCTAACACAGGAGGGAAGACAGTCACCCTTAAGACGGCGGGGCTTTTTACTTTGATGGCGGCTTCAGGTCTTCATGTACCGGCTTCACCGGGCACTGAAATGGCTGTTTTTGATCATGTGTTTGCAGATATTGGTGATGAACAGAGTATTGAGCAGAGTCTATCGACTTTTAGTAGTCATATGACCAATATTGTCCGAATCTTTAGCCTTCTCACGCCCAATAGCTTAGTCCTTATGGATGAGCTTGGAGCAGGGACCGATCCCACAGAAGGAGCGGCCCTTGCCATGAGTATCTTAGAAGACCTTTACGACAAAGATGTCCGTACCATTGCTACCACCCATTACAGCGAACTCAAAACCTTTGCCCAAAGCCACGAAGGAATGCAAAATGGTAGTGTAGAATTCAATATTCAGACATTGAGCCCCACGTACCGCTTACTCATTGGTATTCCCGGCAAGAGTAATGCTTTTTTGATTACGGAGCGATTAGGCCTTGATAAAGATACCATCGAAAAAGCAAAAGCCTACGTCACCTCC
>CAYJGI010000137.1:0-3692 GCA_964369705.1 uncultured bacterium | reverse complement strand
GAGCACCTGACTTTTAATCAGGGTGTCCCGCGTTCGAGTCGCGGATGGCTCACCACTATACTGTCCCATCAATTATATCAGTGGCCCCATGGTCAAGCGGTCAAGACACCTGCCTTTCACGCAGGTAACCCGAGTTCGATTCTCGGTGGGGTCACCATTTTATTTTTGATTCGATAGATTTATTTGATTAATATGTACGGCTCAGTAGCTCAGTTGGTTAGAGCGCCGGCCTGTCACGCCGGAGGTCGAGAGTTCGAGTCTCTTCTGAGTCGCCATCTTAAAAAAAACAAACCGTCTATGACGGTTTTTTTTATGGAAAAAACTTAAAAAACACAGCGTTTTGTGGTACACTGTACCAAAGATATTAATGATCCATGAAAAAAATCTTTGGCAGAATTCGATGAAGATTCTACCATCAAAGAGATTGCAGACGGGAGGAACATGATGGAAGCCATCATAGCAGCTATTATATTATTAGTGAGCGTCATTCTATTAAGGGTGATGGTCCGCCAAAAAAAAGAAGCACAGAAAGATGAATCGAAGTTCCACGACATCAGAGTATACAACTTGATGATTACATTACTGTCAGTAGCGGCCACCCTTACGGTATTCTACTTGCTTTTTGTTCTTTTGTTCGTCAATAGTATTACATAATTTACTCATAAAGGAGAAAACTCAAATGCTAAAAAAAATATTAATCATGACTCTTGCGCTCCTCTTAGCCTTCTCTTTAGTGGCTTGCGAGAGTGCACCCAGTAGCGATACCGATGACCCTGTAGAAAACGATCAAAAAGACCCCACAGAGGACAAAGATCCCATAGAAGAAAAAGAGCCTGTAGAAGGGACTCTTTATGGTAACTTCAGTACCGGTAGCACTTATCAGGATAAAGAAGACTACCAGAAGACGAAGACAGAGATGTTTGACGAGATTACCGTAGAAAGCTTAAGTGAAGCGCTAACGGAGTGGACGGGACTTCAATTTATCTATAATGACGTTACCATGGAAGGCGATACCATCACCATTGATTGGGACGGGGAGAGTACCTTTGTAACGGGAGATGCCCCCATACCCCAAAAAGATGAATTCCATTTTTTTGATGCTTTTTCCCTTCGCTGGTTTATGCTGGATAGTCTCCATGATACCCTCATGGCCAATTTAGATGTAACGGCAATTTATTACACCATGGAAGGAGAAACCATCTCCATTGTAGATTTCACCATGCCCGCTGGATTATCCTTTGAAGGCCCTTATCAAGGCAGCCCTTACTATTTTCAGGCCGAGGGAGCAGGCGGTGAATTCGGTCAAATCGTAGGGACATGGTCCATCGATGGCGATACCAGCTCTGCTTACATTATGTTTGACGAGGATGGGACTTACCGTGCCTTCTATGCCAGCGGAATTAGCGAGTACTTTGGCTATTTAGAACCAGTGGACGGCGAAGGAAGCTTTGCCACCTATGAAGCTTACGATATTGACGGCGTATTTGTAGATACCTTTGTTTTTGAAGATGCGGCGACCTTCACTTCTCAAAATACCGATCACAACTACAAAAAAATCGATGGATAATCCATAACGATTTAAAAAAACAAAAAAGAAGGGAGTCCCCCTTCTTTTTTATTGGATAAAAACAGGCAAAAATCATTTTTAATATTTATGCATATTATATTAGAGGAATCAAGTACAATTCAGACAATTTTTGGGAAATTGTTGTTAAATACTGGTTAATAAGAAATTAATCGCATAATTAGGTGAAATTAACACAGGATAATAAACAAATTATACAAATTTTTTCAAATGTGGAAAAAGCAGACTGCATAAAAATAACATGAATGTTACATGAATATAGAATAATGTTACATTATAGTAATAAAAGCTTGCCAATAATGGAAAAACCATGTATAATAATAAAACCGAGAGGAATCCCTCGGTCAAAAAAACGAGGAATCCCTTCGTTAAAAAAACGAGGAATCCCTCGGTTAAAAAAAGCAAGGAGTGTAAAGATGGAATATCCTAAGAATGAGAACGCACAGTCACACATTGACGGTGCCGGTACAAATTCTGAGGTAAAACGTCCCGTTTCTCGCCGTAAGTTAAAGAAGGCAGAAGCACAATCACAACGCGCAACAACAGAAACTTCCCATGACCTGAAGTTTTATCAGTTCGGCAAGAAAATGAATCGTGCCATTGATTCTTTCGCCGAAGGATACGTTTTATTCCTTAGAAAATTAGAAGAAAAAGTCACCGATATTTTTGATCACAGCATTTTGCTCGTCGAAAATATGGCAAAAGACTTGAGAGAGCTTCCCGCTAAGGCAGCCCTGCCTCCCGTGGAAGAATTAGAAGATAGAGTCGTTGCCTTCCTACTGAAGAACCACATCTCTTTTAGTAATGTTTTTAGAGGTGCGGCCATCCTCGCCCTGTGTTTTATGGTGTTTGCCGGTTACAATATGGTTCAGGCACCACCTGCTTATGCCCTATATATTAACGGACAATTAGTGGGATACACCACAGAGATGGGTGAAGCCGAATCCCTTCTTCTCACCATGGAAGAAGAAGCAGAACAAGAAATGGGCAAAGACATCACGGTAGCCAGATTCCACAGTGTAGACAATATGGTCTCCACTGAATATGTATCAAAAAACCTACAAGAAGATATTACCAATACTTTCTATAGCGATATGGAAATCAGCTACGAAGAAGTCGTTCGCCAAAAAGGCCTTCCTGAAGCCACAGAAGAATCAATTCGCATGGCTTTAGAAGGATCTATGGTACTTCTTGAGAGCGCCTTTGGCATCGTTGTTGACGGCGTTACGGTGGCCTACACCGCCACAGAACTGGAAGCTGAAGCCGGTCTACAAGGCTTTACCAATCAGTTTACCGCTTCCACAAGAAGCACAGAAATTAAAGAAGCAGTAACCCAGCAAAATGTAGCAGTAGAGCCGGCCATTGTTGCCAGCGGTACGAAGTTCTTTACTTCCGATGAGCTTGCCGAATCTTTAGCTACTGAGACTTTAGTCACCAAAGTATACATGGTCAGCTCCGGCGATACCGTGGAGAATATTGCAGAACAAAACGGTCTTACCGTTGATTCGCTACTGGCCTCTAATCCAGCGCTTGATCCCAATAGCCTTGAGCCGGGACTGGTTCTTAACATTAACACGGGAGAGCCCACGCTAACCATTACTACGGAGGAAGAAACCGTCTACACCGAGGCGATTCCTTTCGAAAAAATCACTATAGATGATCCGGAACTACCAAAGGGCACTTCTCAGATCGAACAAGAAGGGCAAGAAGGCGTTTTGGAAATTACGGCGGAAGTCATCAGAGTAAATGGCGTAAAGACAGAACACAACATCTTAAGCACACAGATTCTCTCTGAGCCCGTTACAGAGGTAACGAGAGTAGGCTCCATGGCTGTCGCGACATGCGTAAGCAAGCCTACTCAGAATATTGTGGGTACGGGACGCTTTATTTGGCCTACCATTGCCACTTATATCTCATCTTCTTACGGCTATAGAGGAAGCGAATTCCACCCTGCCATTGATATTGCCGGTAAGTACGGCGATTCTATTTGGGCCGCCGATAAAGGCGAAGTCGTCTACTCAGGCTGGAAGGGTAATTATGGTTACTACATTATTATTGACCACGGTAATGGCTATGAGACGGCCTATGCCCATAACAGTAAGAATGT
>CAYJGI010000136.1:0-3700 GCA_964369705.1 uncultured bacterium | reverse complement strand
AATGTCTATCCCGATGGAGGGAATATTGCGTTAAAAGAAGCGATTTCTAAAGCCTCCAAGCTAAAGCCCGGTGAAGTCACCCTCACCTCCGGTGGCGACGAAGGCTTACGCCTCATTGCGGAGACTTTCTTAGAAGAAGGGATGGAAGTTCTTGTCCCTGCACCTTCTTTTTCTCAGTATCACTTTGTATCACAGCTCATGGGAGCAGTCCTAAGGCCCATTCCTCTGACTGATTGTTTTGACTACGATTTATCCCTTTATCTGAACGCCATTACAGAGAGTACGAAGATGATTTTTCTTTGCTCTCCCAATAATCCCACGGGAAATGTCATTGCGCCCCATGATTTTGTCGCTTTTATGAAAGAAATCCCGCCCCATATCGTTGTCGTCTTAGACGAAGCTTATTTTGAATATCATAGCGAAGAAGGCGCCCTGGACGGCACCCACTATATCTCCCAATACGATAATCTCATTCTCCTTCGCACCTTTAGTAAAGCCTACGGACTGGCCGGCCTTAGAGTCGGTTATCTCCTTGCCTCAGAAGGTCTCATCGGCCTCATCGATCGAGTGCGCCCACCATACAATCTCAACATCATTGGCCAAAGGGCGGCCCTTGTGGCTTTTGGTGATTCCGATTACTTAAAGCAAGTCATCACCCTGAACGAAAAAGGTAAGGCCATCCTCTACGAAGGATTGGATGCCTTAAATCTTTCTTATGGCAAAACCCATGGCAATTTTATCTACGTCGACGTCTTAAGACCTTGTAGAGAAGTCCACCTTGCTCTTCTAAAAAAAGGTTTTATCGTACGAACGGGAGACGTATTCGGCCATCCCACCTATATCCGTGTCTCCATCGGTACGGAGAAAGAGTGTGAGGCTTTCTTAGTGGCACTGAAAGAAGTCTTATAGGGCTTTTAAAAACATAAAAAAAAAGATGTGAGATATCACATCTTTTTTGTGTTTTAATTACGAATCACGATGTAAGCCATGTATACGGCGTAAGTTAGTACCATGAAGATCCCTTCTTTAGATCTTACTTTTTGTTTTTGAATGGCGGAGAAGTACACAAAGGTACTGATGACAATCATGAAGAGGATATCGATAATAATCTTATTGCTCACACCAATAGGTGATATGGTGGCCGATAAGCCTAAGATAAAGAATAGATTAAAGATATTGGAGCCGATAATATTACCGACAGCTAAGTCTGCTTCGCCTTTTTTTGCTGCGACGATGGAAGTGACAAGCTCCGGAAGAGATGTCCCCACCGCTACAATGGTCAGGCCTACCAAGGCTTCACTGGCGCCCAGTGCCACTGCTAAAGTCATACTGTTATTAACCACCAATTGTCCCCCTAAGATGACGCCGATGATCCCCACAACGGTAAAGAGAATACTTTTTGGAAGGGGGAGTTTTACGATGTCGTCGCCCTCTAAGGCTTCGCCGTTTTTCCTTGCATCTAGGGCCATGGTCACTAAGTAGTACATAAAGAGCATAAAGAAGCACAAGATGAGAATTCCATCGGAGTGGGTTAGGGTATTCACTTCTCCATTACCGATAAAAGTATCAATGGCCATAATCATAATCACAATCCCCGCAAAAACGCTAAAGGGGAATTCTTTTTTTAACAGGGGTTTTTGAATAACGAGGGGCATGAAAAACGCAGAAATTCCAAGGACCATTAGTGTATTAAAGATGTTGGAGCCGATGACATTGCCTAAGACGATATCGTTGGCACCGCCAAGACTTGCCGTCACACCCACGGCGGCTTCCGGTGCACTGGTTCCAAAGGCCACAATGGTGAGTCCTATGAGTAACGATGGTACTCTGAGGTGTTTTGCAATGGAGCTACTGCCCTCCACAAACCAATCGGCACCCTTCACCAATAAAATAAAACCCACAATCAATAAAATTATTGCAACAAACATAGGTTCTTTCTTCCTCCTCATTAAAAATCTTCAATAAAAAAAGACCTTATTCTTAAAGTTCTTAAGAACATAGGTCTTGTCATTTCAAATGATTCCAGCACAGTGGCGATCCCACTGTACACGATGTTGAAAACATTCCACCGAAGTGGCGACTACTCCCCTATTTATCTAGATTGAGTGTACCTTTTTTTGCTTCAAAAGTCAAGGGGCATTCCACTAAAAGCAGACCCATGCCCCTTTGATCTTAAAGGTTGGTTGTTTTATTCCGCCATTAAGGGGTCTCTTTACCGGCACCTAAGACTTGCCACTTGAGGTAGGCATTAATAAAGCCATCGATATCGCCATCCATGACGGCGCCAACGTTGCCCGTTTCTTCACCGGTACGGTGGTCTTTGACCATGCTATAGGGGTGAAACACATAACTTCGAATCTGACTCCCCCAGCCAATCTCCGCTAAATTTCCCTTTAATTCTTCCAGGTGCTCTTTGTGGAGATCAATCATTAGGGTTAGGAGCCTTGCCTTCAGCATTTTCATAGCCATTTCTTTATTCATGGTTTGGGATCTTTCGTTCTGACATTGTACCACAATACCCGTCGGCTTATGGGTAATGCGTACGGCAGAGTCGGTCTTATTGACGTGCTGTCCACCGGCACCGCCACTTCGATAGGTATCAATCTTCAGGTCATCGGCTTTGATCTCTACGGTGACGTCATCTTCTATAATGGGCGTCACAAGAATCGATGCAAAACTGGTATGGCGCTTCCCTGAGGCATCAAAGGGACTGATACGAACTAAGCGGTGGACGCCTTTTTCTGATTTTAAGTAGCCGAAGGCGTTTTCACCTTTGACTTCCAGCGTCACGCTCTTAATTCCCGCTGCATCGCCATCTAGGTAGTCTAAGGGGCGTAACTGAAATCCACTGCGCTGACAATACCGCATATACATACGGTACAGCATCTCCACCCAATCTTGAGCCTCGGTACCGCCGGCTCCCGCATGGAGAGTAATGGTGCAGTCACCTTTGTCGTATTTGCCACTTAGAAGGGTCTCCAGGCGAAGGGTATCTACTTGCTGAATAAAAGCCTTATACTCATCTTTTGTTTCTTTAAGGAGATCTGTATCTTCCTCTCCCTCTAAGAGCTCTATAGCGAGGAGTAACGCTTCGTAAGACTTTTGTAAGCCTTGGTATTTTTCTACAATGGACTTCAGTCCCGTAAGCTCTTTATTGATTTTGGTGGCTTTCTCAATATCTTGCCAAAAGTCAGGGGAGAAGGTGATTTGTTCCTTCTCTTCTATGATTTTCTCTTTGCCTGCAACGTCAAAGTGAAGCCCTCAGTTCGTTGAGAATGGTTTCGTAGGTTTTTAAATCTTGTTTCATTTCTTGTAACACTCTCATCACCTCTTTTGTTTTAATTGTTGCTCTAATTCGTCGATTCTTTGTCTTAGTTCATCGGCTCTTCTTTTTTGTTTGAGCTGGTCTTTTTTTGCTTTTAGGAGTTCTCTGGTTGCCATATACACGAGGCCACATAGCACCACCACTTCAATTCCAAAAGTGATATCGGGGGGCCACGTCAAAAAATATTTATACGTGACATCAATATAATGGGTGAATACAAGGTAGCCGCCAAATAGAATGGCTACAAATAAGGCCCATAATGAAGGATTCGTCTTTTTATTCATTAGGCATCTTTACCGCAGCATTTTTTATACTTCAGGCCACTGCCACAGGGACAAAGGTCGTTACGGCCAATGGTTTTGCCTTTTTTGATCG
>CAYJGI010000135.1:0-3705 GCA_964369705.1 uncultured bacterium | reverse complement strand
CATCTAAGGATCGGCTTATTCGATGATATTTATACCACCGGTACGACGGTTCAGCTCCTCAGCGAACTCCTTTTAAAATCGGGAGCAGAAAAAGTCGTTGCTTACACCATGGCTGTCCCAAAATAATTAAATAAGTGTTAAATAAATATTTATTCTTTTATTATTAGCAAAAACATGGTATGATAACAGTATAAACGTAATCTCTATTACGTATGATAGATCAGTGTGAAAGGAGATTTTATATGAATATCACAACCACAGGCAAAAACTTAACTGTCACACCGGCCCTCAAAGAGTATGTAGAAAAGAAGATTGGAAAACTCGAGCGCTACTTCGATCAAATCAGCGACGCCCGTGTCGCCATGGAAGTAGAAGGGACTCAGCAGATTGTTGAAGTGACCTTGAGAATTGATAGTATCTATCTCCGTGCTGAAGTAGAAGAGACGGATATGTACGCCGCCATTGACCTTGCCAGCGATAAGCTTGAGAGGCAAGTGGCCAAACACAAAGATAAGTTGTACAAGAAGACGAAGCATAAGGCCCTCGCCCTTCCCTTCGATGATTTGGAGTACGAAGAGGAAGATTTAGGCGTTGTTGTTAAGACGAAGAAATTCTCCACAAAACCGATGGAGCTTGAAGAAGCCATCTTGCAGATGGAGCTCTTAGGCCACGACTTCTACGTATTTCGCCTAGCGGAAACGGGAGAAACCTCGGTCCTCTATAAGCGCCACGATGGCAATTACGGCCTGATTGAACCCACTTATTAACCCTCACTGAAATCCTCTTATAATCACGATTAACCAAAACAAAAGGCGATGAGTATACACTCATCGCCTTTTTCGTTATACGTTGCGCTTCTAAAGAACCAAAAATACAAGCCTTTCTTCCCAGCGCTTATTCTATGGGGAGGTTATTCATTCTCAAAAAAGTAAGTTGATCCATGTATCCCCTTTGGAATTTGATTTTACCATCGATGACTTGAAAAAAACCACAGCCTCTAAAACCTTTGGGGTCTTTCCATTCCATGATAGCCCAATCTCCATCTTGAAAAAGGTTCTCCGGGATGCACACCATCTCCGCTAAAGCAAATTCTTGTACGAATTTATCATAGATGGCTTTTTTTCCTATGATTTTGTCTGTTACCACTTGGTGATTGATTCCATCTTCGTGATACAACGCTGAGAGGCCTCTTGCATCGCCTTCATTAAAAAGCCGTATCCATTCTTTTAATACTTCTCAGGGTGTCATTGTTTTCTCCTAAGGTTTTTTAGGTTTATGGGAATTTTGGGGGCACTTCTTTTCTTCTTTTACCCACAGATTTTCCGTCTTCACGTTCATGAGGGAGAGCAGCAGATGGTGCTTCGTCATGGGGTATTCTTTTTCGATTTCAACGAGAAGTTCTTTCATTTTTTGGCGGCTGGTATTGTTGCAGGCGGGACATGTACTCTTCACGATTGGATAATCCTTTGTTTCTGTAATGATGCTCTCTTCTTTGACATAGATAAAGGGGCGAATCACCGTAATATCCACACGATCTAAGTACGTCTTTGGTTTAAAACAGCTCACCCGACCTTCACTAAGCATACTCATCATGAGGGTCTCAATAGCATCTTCTCGGTGGTGTCCTAGTGCCACTTTATTGGCGCCAAGCGCCTTAGCGTGGGAATTAACGGCGCCTCGGCGAAGATTGGCACAGAGGGAGCAGGGATTCTTTTCTTGTCTGATGTCAAAGACGATTTTACCAATATCGGAAGGCACGATCTTATGGGGGATATCAAGGGCATCGCAGAACGCGCCGATGGGCCCTAAGTCCATATCCGATAATCCAAGATCTACGGTAATGGCGATTAAATCAAACTTCACGGGGCTTACCCGTTTCAAATGGGCCAGTACTTTGGCAAGGAGCATACTGTCTTTGCCACCGGAAATCCCAATGGCAATCACGTCGCCCTCTTCAATCAGATTAAAATCTTTAATGGCTCGCCCTGTGGCTCTAATGATACTTTTCATACTGCTTTTCCTTTTTTTCTTTTTATTATACCATATGGAGGGCTTTTCTCTACTGTTTTTCATAGTTAAAAAACTTTTAGCTCCTTATTTTTCCATAATTGAAAAAATTTATGTAAAAATAAAAAAAAATATAATATTTTTAATAAATTTGTGGTAAAATGAGGTTAATCAATCTTAAAGGAGGTTATTATTATGAAAAGAAGTAATAAACTTTTACTCGGTGTTGGACTGGGCATTGCTGCTACATTAGCCGTCGGTGGTGTGCTTTATCACTACAAAAAAGCAAATGGCTGTGGTTGTCCCTTCGACGATGATTATTGTTTTGACGATGATTGCGATTGCAACGACGACTGCTGCTGCGGTGATGAGTGTTGCACAGACGAAGGTATTGTTCTGGAAAAAGTTTCTTGTTGCGATGACGAAGCTTGCAACTGCGAAACAGAAGCTTAATCCCCATCAATAACAAAGGAAGTGATTCCATTGAATATTACCATCGATCTATACGACATTGGCTTTATGACCCTCATTGTACTGGGGGCTGTGATTCTTTACTTTACCATCGTATTATTAAGGCGTATGATTCACTCCGTCACAGAAGTGAATCGACTTCTTGTGAAATACGAAAACGAGCTCGATCGTGTGATGACGTCGGTCCCCCAAATCTTAGAAGATGCGGCGGAAGTCACCGGTACTGTCCATTGAGTACGCCAAAGGCACGGTAGGTGCTGTGGGTGATACTTTAGTCAAGACTTCTAAAACCCTGGTAAAAGATGAAGAAACGGCGAATAAAGCGCTGAAGTTTTTATCAAAAATCCTAAGTGGTGTCGGCAGTTTCTTAAGCGGTACCGTGGGAAAAGATGATACAGAGGAGACTTGTTAGACTCCTTCACCTATTAAAAATCAAAACACGAGTGTAAAAACAAAAAAAGGAGCGAAGATTGTTTTCATCGCTTCCTTTTTTCTTTTTTGTTTGGCTATAAAAAGCGCCATGGGATAGCGCTTCTTTTTTTTGTTATACCGTGTTTTGATCTCTCCCCTTGACAATATACGCCTTACAGGTTATACTAAATTAACTTAATATCTTATCAAGAGAGGTGGAGGGAAAAGGCCCTGTGAAACCCGGCAACCGGCAACCCTGCACGGTGCTAAGTCCTGCTACTATTGTAGCAAGATAAGTCAGCATATTTGTCTGTTGTGGCCTTTTTTCTTAGGAAAAGGCCTTTTTTGATGCCATTATAAAGGAGTCTATTATGGAAAACAAAGTTTTTTTTACTTCAGAGTCGGTGACGGAAGGTCACCCCGATAAAATCTGCGATCAAATCAGTGACGCCATCCTTGACGCCATATTATCAAAAGATCCACAAGGTGCCCGTGTTGCCTGCGAAACTGCCGTCACCACAGGCCTCGTCATGGTCATGGGCGAAATATCCACCCATTGTTACGTCGATATCCAAAAAATCGTTCGTGAAACCATTAAAGAGATTGGTTATACCCGTGCCAAGTATGGTTTTGATGCGGAGACGTGCGCCGTCCTCACCTCCATTGACGAGCAATCCGCCGATATCTCTATGGGTGTCGATGCTTCCCTGGAACAAAAAAACGGTACAGAAGATGCTTTTAATACCCTGGGAGCCGGCGATCAAGGTATGATGTTTGGCTATGCCACCAATGAGACCGATAGCTTTATGCCTCTGC
>CAYJGI010000134.1:3194-3765 GCA_964369705.1 uncultured bacterium | reverse complement strand
TTACGGTCCTTAACTACTACTCTGTACTGGCCCGTATTACAGAGGATTTTTATCTCAAGCCCCGTACAAGAGAGTATGGCTCAGTCGATGCCTTCGATATCCATGGCAATACGGCTTACTTTGTAGGGATGCGTAATATGAAACTACAAGAGATTTACAAACTCAACTTAGATACAAAAGAAGAAACGCAAATAACTTTCTTTAATGAACCAGTATACGAAAAATCACCTACAGTATTACCATTACCTGCTAATTTTGTGAATAAAGATGGCGTTCTTATTTATGGGTGGGTACTTCCACCTAAAGATTATGACCCCACCAAAAAATACCCCGGTATGCTTCAAATCCATGGTGGCCCAAAAATGGCTTATGGTCCCATCTATAACCATGAGATGCAGTACTTTGCCAATAAAGAATATTTCGTCTTTTTCTGTAATCCAAGGGGCGGTGAAGGTCGCGGAATTAAATTCAGCGATCTTAAAGGCAAGTTTGGTACCATTGACTATGAAGATATCATGGAATTTACCGATTATGTGATGCAGAAATATCCAAGCATTGATCCTAATAAGCT
>CAYJGI010000134.1:2208-3184 GCA_964369705.1 uncultured bacterium | reverse complement strand
TGGTTTTATGACCAACTGGATTATCGGCCATACAGACCGCTTTAAAGCAGCGTGCAGTCAAAGGAGTATCAGCAACTGGATGACGTGGTTCCTCACTTCCGATATGGGTTACCTTTATACCGAAGCATGGCATGATTCTGATCCTTGGAAGAATCGGGAAAAACTCTTCGAACACTCCCCCATCAACTATGCGCCAAACGTCAAGACGCCGACTCTCTTTATTCACTCCGATGAGGATGAGCGTTGCTGGATTGCAGAGGGCTATCAGATGTTCACCGCTTTAAAACACTTCGATGTAAAGACCAAAATGGTGGTATTTCACGGTGAAAACCATGAGCTCAGTAGAACAGGCACTCCCGTTCATCGCGTGAGAAGAATCCACGAAATGGATGTTTGGTTTGATGAGTATCTAAAATAATCCTTAAATATGAATCAGTGTCAGGCAGTTGCTTGGCACTGATTTTTTTTTATTAGAAACAACTTTTATCACAACAACAAAAAAAAGAACCTTCCCGAAGGAAGGTTCTTTTAAATTCAGTTATTGATTACTGAGCGATGTCAGCGAAGATATAGTCTAAGTCCATACCGGTTGGGTTAAAGGTAAAGCCAGAAACGGTATCTCTTAACATGTAGCTGGTAGTAGTGAAGAGGATTGGAGCGATAACCGCTTGTTCCATCATGTACTGCTCAGCTTCAGCTAACATATCCATACGGGCTCTAGCGTCAACTTCTTTCTTAGAACCGGAGATAAGCTCATTAAATTTAGCGTACTCAGGTTGATCTTCCCAAGAAGTGTGCTCATAGTTAGAACCAACGTCAAAGGCGTATAAGTTGCCTAATGGATCGTTGTAGTCAGGTCTCCAACCGGAGATGTTGATGTCGTAATTTGCATTACGCTCATTTTCCCATCTGGTTGCACCGGTGTAAAGGTTGATCTCTACATCGATACCAAGCTCTGTGCCGTATACGTCTTGTA
>CAYJGI010000134.1:0-2198 GCA_964369705.1 uncultured bacterium | reverse complement strand
TATTCAGCCATTTGCTTAAGGATCTCTGTGTCGCCTGTCATTAAGGTTAATGAGAATCTCTCATCAGCGCCTAAACCTAACTCCTCGCGAGCTGTTACCATGTGCTCTTTTGCTTTTTCAACATCGGCAGTAGTAGGCCAGTAGTTTCCTTCTGGGTACTCTTGAGTGTAGTAATCATCTACACCGGCTAATGTATCAGGAATAAATCTTTGTGCAGGTTGAGCAGCACCGTTGTAAGCCGCATTTACAAGACCTTGACGGTCAATGGCTAAGCTTAAAGCAGTTCTAACATTGATGTTATTTACGTACTCATTGGCGAAGTTCATCATTAAGAATGTGAGTGCGCCAGATGGTCTTTGGTTGTACATATCGTCTGTTTGATAGATAGCAACTTGGTTTGCACCGAGTTCTGCATAATCAAGGTCGCCTTGCTCAAACATAAGAGCACGGGTATCGTCTTGAGTTACAGTCTCGAAGTAAACTTCGTCTAGGTGGATGTTATCAGCATCCCAGTGATCTTCGTTCTTAACAATCTTTACGTATTCGTTGTGCTTCCACTCTTCAAGAATGAAAGGACCGCAATATACGCTGGTGTCTGCGCTGTTACCATAGGTATCGCCATGCTCTTCAGCATACTCGACTCGCATTGGTAGGAAGCCAGAGAAAGTAAGGGCAGATAAGAAGTAACCTACAGGATTTGCAAGGGTCATTTCTAATGTGTAATCATCAACAGCTTTAACGCCTACTTCAGCAAAATCAGTAACTGTGCCTTGAGTAAACTCAAAACCATTTACGAAATAGTCTGCTAAGTTTGCATAAGGGGTTGGGAAACCAGGTGTGAATTGTCTTTCGTATGCATCAATATAGTGTTGAGCAACAAGCTCTTCACCATCAGTCCACATGATGCCTTCTCTTAATTTGAAGGTATACACTAAACCGTCATCAGAGATCGTCCAAGACTCTGCAGCAGCAGGGATGATTTGACCATCGTGCTGTCTGATAAGAGGCTCATATACGCCATCTAAGATGTTTTGTACTGTACTTGTATAGTATTTGTGCATGTCAAGCCCTTCAGGCTCCGCTTTATAACCAATTCTTAATACTTTTGGCTCATCCGGTGTATCTGGTGTATCTGGGTTGTCTGGTGTGTCTGGGTCGTCCGGTGTTTCTGTACTTGGAGTACAGCCGATTAGACCTACAGAAAGTACCATTACTACTACGAGTAGTAATGCCAACAGTTTTTTGTTCATAGGAATCTCCTCCATCTGTAATTTTGTATCAAATTTTATATATTGTTGGTTCCCGTAACAATATATAAAAATGCTACCGTTAGGTTGTAAAATCAATTTATGTGCTTACTAAGCTTTGAATAAATGGCAATAGTTCGATTTTACATAATGTTATTATAACATAAATTTTAGAAATATCAATCAATTTTTGCTTTTTTTGCTCATAAATAGTTGATTTATTAAGCCATACATAGATTATCGGCTTGTTATTTTGAAAATTATACCATAAAATTTGAAAAAATCAATATCTTTTATATGAAAATATTATAAAATTGATTTTTTTAGAACTGATTTTTGTTTTTATTTAATTATATGACACTTGAATGTATTGATTTGTTATTGTATTGATTCAGGTTTGTATCATTCTTTCTTTAATATCATTTTACTATAATAACAAAAAAGAACCTTCCCGAAGGAAGGTTCTTTTAAATTCAGCCCGTTTATTACTGAGCAATGTCAGCGTATATATAGTCTAAATCCATACCTGTTGGATTGAAGGTTAGGTCGGAAATTGTATCTCTTACCATGTAGCTGGTGGTTGTGAATAGAATAGGAGCGATAACCGCTTGTTCCATCATGTACTGCTCAGCTTCAGCTAACATATCCATACGTTCTCTAGCGTCAACTGCTTTCTTAGAACCGGAGATAAGCTCGTTGAATACGGCGTACTCAGGTTGATCTTCCCAAGAAGTGTACTTGTAGTTAGAACCAACATCAAAGGCGTATAAGTTGCCCAGTGGATCGTTGAAATCAGGTCTCCAACCGGAGATGTTGATGTCGAAATTTGCATTCATCTCATTTTCCCATCTGGTTGCACCGGCATAAAGGTTGATCTCTACATCAATACCAAGCTCAGTACCATATACATCTTGAAGATATTCAGCCATCTGCTTAAGGATCTCTGTATCT
>CAYJGI010000133.1:0-3779 GCA_964369705.1 uncultured bacterium | reverse complement strand
CCCAAAAATAAAAACATCATCATGGCAGCAGAGCAGAAGAAGCACTTCTAAGATAAAGGTGTCTTCGTAGTTCCTACAACATCGATTCCTCAAGGGATTGCCGCCCTTATGGGCTTTGATCCACTAGGTGACACCAATGATGTGGTAGAAGCTATGAAAGAAGGTATCAAAGAAGTAAAAAGCGGTCAAATCACTTATGCCGTAAGAGATGCGAAGTTTGATGATATTGATATCGAAAGCGGAGATTGCATGGGCTTACTTGAAGGCAGTCTTGTTTTTAAGAGTAAAACCGTAGAAGAAACACTCATCGGCCTTATTGAAGGAATGATCGATGAGAATGTCTCAATCCTCACCGTATTTTACGGCGACGAAATCACAGAAGAAACAGCCAAGACCCACGAGGCACTCCTTGAAGAAAAATTCAGTGATTTAGAATTAGAGTTCCACTATGGCGGTCAGCCTGTATACAGCTATATCATCAGCATAGAGTAGGGATGATTATGAAACTTTATGAAATTCCCATCACAGAGATTAAAGGCGTTGGGGATCAATTAAAGAAAATATTTAACAAAATCAATATTGCAACGATTGAAGACCTGTTTCACCATATTCCGAGGAATTATGGCGACAGGTCTTTTTCCCATTCTATTCAAGATGCCAATTCGGGAGAAGTACAGAGTTTTTACGGACAAATTATTAAAATCGATACGTTCCGCCCCAAGAAGAAAATCTTGATCACTAAAGCCATCTTTGAATATATAACGGGGCAAATGTCTCTCGTGTGGTTTAATCAGCCTTTTTTAAAAAATCAAATCAAGCTGCATCAAGATGTAAGAATCAGTGGTAAGGTTTTGAAGAATTACCAAATGGTAAAAATGGAAAATCCGGAGATTGAATATATCAAAGAAGGCGAAGAACTTCCGAAGATTGTGCCTTTTTACAGTTTGACCCAGGGGCTTTCGCAAAACAGACTGAGAGCTGTTATGAAAAAAAGTCTCGAGACCTTTGTGAACGACAAGGAGTGTATTCTGCCTCCATCTATTATACAACGTTACGATCTTTTACATCCCAGGGAAGCCTTATGGGAAATCCACTTCCCAACCAGTTTTGAAAAAATTGCAAAAAGCCGACATTCTTTGATTTTTGAAGAATTGATGGTTTTTCAGCTGAGCACATTAAGTTTAAAAAAACGACTGCAACAAGGGGAAAAAGGAATTCCGATGGTAGTTGATGGACGCATGGATATCTTCCGTAAATCGCTGCCTTTTACGCTTACCGAGGGGCAATGTAAAGTCATTGATGATATTTTCTCCGATATGAAATCAGAAAACAGAATGCACCGACTACTACAAGGCGACGTAGGTAGTGGTAAGACGGTTGTGGCTTTCATGGCGCTGCTTCTTGCGGTGAATAATGGTTATCAAGGGATTCTTATGGCACCGACGGAGCTTTTGGCACAGCAGCACTTCGAAGCCTATAAATCACTGCTACTTCCCCTGGGGATTCGAGGCGCACTCCTTACGGGTAGCACGAAGGCTAAGGATAAAAATCAAATCAAACAAGACCTAAAAGAAGGTAACATTGACCTCATTATCGGCACCCACGCCCTCATAGAAGAAGATGTGGCTTTTTTATCTCTGGGTCTTGTGATTACCGACGAACAGCATCGTTTTGGCGTTTTTCAGCGGTATCGATTGAGTACTAAGGGACAAAATCCCCATGTGCTCGTCATGACGGCAACGCCCATTCCCCGTACCATGGCTCTTACCCTCTACGGAGACTTAGACCTCTCCATCATTGATACCATGCCAAAAAACAGAAAACCGATTAAAACGACAATGATCGGCAAAAAACAAGTGCAAGAAGCCATGATTCTGGTTGAACGGGAGATTCAGATGGGTCACAGAGCGTACTTTGTCTGCCCTCTCATTGAAGAAAGCGAGAAGATGGATACCGTCATTGATAGTGAAGCCCTCTACGAAAAAACAAAACAGCGTTTTCCTACGATGAATGTGGCCATACTCCATGGTCAGATGAAGGCAGAAGAAAAAGATCGTATCATGATGGCATTTAAGCGAGGAGAGATACAAATTCTCGTTAGTACAACGGTGGTTGAAGTGGGAATTGATGTACCGGAAGCCACAGTGATGATGATTTTTAATGCGGAGCGCTTTGGCCTTGCGCAACTCCACCAATTACGGGGACGTGTGGGAAGAGGAGATCGTCAAAGCTATTGTGTCTTAGTGGAAGGTAGCGGAAAAACGGAAAGCCGTGAAAGAATTGAGATTTTGACAAAAACCGGTGACGGACTTCTCATTGCAGAGACCGACTTAAGGCGGCGAGGTCCCGGTGATTTTTTTGGACAAAGACAGCACGGGATGCTTGAGTTTCGTGTGGCTGATATCTTAACCGACAGCAAAGTCTTAGAGGACACATGGAAAGAATCAAAAAAAATTATACAAGAGGATCCTGAATTACAAAAAAAAGAACACCAATTATTAAAAAAAGCCATTTATTATAAGCACAAAGAAATGATGGAAGGCGACATGATGAATTAGAATAGAAAATTTTGCCAATTTGAATAATCTTCTTTTTATGGGTTAAATTATGACTGAACCTGAAAAGGAGGTGAAAAATATGAGCAAAAATAAATCTGTAGTACCAGGCGCAAAACAAGGTCTTAATAAATTTAAGACGGAAGTGGCCAGTGAATTAGGAATCCCAATGCCTACTGACGGTGACATGGGTAACTTAACATCAAGACAAAACGGTAGCATCGGTGGCGAAATGGTTAGAAAAATGATCGCAGCTTCTGAGAATTCTATCAATAACGGTCAAATGCCACCAAAAACAACTTCTTCTAAAAACAACTAATTAAAGACTTTTATATACCAAAAAGAGAAGCCGAGGGCTTCTTTTTTTGTTAGAATGCTATGTTTTTATTGTAAAATATGGTAGAATGTTGTGATAATGGAAGGGCATTTGATATGAGAATTATTGCAGGACAATTTAGAGGATTAAAACTCAAAACCATCGATAACGACCACATTAGACCCACCCTCGATCGCGTTAAAGAGGCTGTATTCAGTATGATGGAAAGCCAAAGTCAACGGGGGGTGTTTTTGGATCTTTTTGCCGGTAGCGGAGCCATTGGCATTGAGGCCTTAAGTCGTTACTACGAAGAGGTTATTTTTGTAGAAAAAGAAAAAAAACACATTAAAATCATAGAAGAAAATATAAAAGCCCTCAAAACATCGGGATACCAAATCTATCACGAAGATGCTTTTTCTCTACTACGTGGAATGATCCATAGACAAAAGAAGTTTGATGTCATCTACTTAGACCCTCCTTTTAAGAGTGGGCTACTGGAGCGTATTTTGCCATTGATATTGGAGAACAATC
Source organism: uncultured bacterium (assembly GCA_964369705.1). Taxonomy (GTDB): domain Bacteria; phylum Bacillota; class Tb-RUG-66; order Tb-RUG-66; family Tb-RUG-66; genus CAYJGI01. Next base: position 377 of record CAYJGI010000133.1, on the reverse strand, counting down.
TTCTTCAAGACCAAGGCATTATCGTTATAGAACATGGCGTTGATGACCCGTTGCCCTTATCTTTTCAGCGATATATTGTAAAAGAGAAGAAATATGGCAAGATTTTAATTACTATTTTAAGGAGAGAATCAGATGAAAGCCTTGATACCCGGAAGCTTTGACCCTATTACATTAGGCCACATCAACCTGATTGAGCGCACCGCTAAAAAAATCGAAGAACTCCATATTGTCGTTATGATTAATTACAAAAAAATTCCCCTCTTCAATGCAGAAGAGAGGGTACATTTGATTCGAGAATCGTTATCTCATCTCAACAACGTCACTGTATCTTCCCATGAAGGACTCCTCATCGACTATGCACAAAAGCATGGTATTGA
>CAYJGI010000132.1:0-3789 GCA_964369705.1 uncultured bacterium | reverse complement strand
TCCTAAAATGTCTGTATAGTTTATTATATCAAATGTTTTTACCATCGTAAAGAGAGTGAATGTATCTTAAAACAAAAAAAGAACCGTATAAAATACGGTTCTTTTTGATTGGAGCAATTGTTATTAGATGGTGAGGGCAGCATTGTAACTGCTGGTCATGGCTTCGTATAGACGGCCAATCTTCACAGTATCACCGGCGTTCACAACCGGTACGCCTAAGTCTTCCATCTCTGGAAGGGGATTTGGTCTTGATCCTACTGCAAGAACAGCGGCATCAATGCCATCGATGGACATTGGAACGCCACCGATCTCGAATAATACTTTGTTACCATCAAAACCAGTTACTTTGGTATCAGGTCTGATGTCGATGTTGGATGGACGTAGACGCTCGAAGAAGAAATACTTCTCTGCTAATTCCATACCATTACCGAAGCTTGGAAGCATCTCGAATACGAGTACTTCGTTGCCGTTTTGTACGAGGAATTCCGCTGTCTCAAGGCCGACTTCACCGGCACCGATCACAACGACTTTTTTATTCTTTATATTCTTTTCTCTTAGGGTCTCCCAAGCGGTTTGGACGAGGATGCTTTCACATCCGGGGAAACCAAACTTCACAGGATTCGCACCGGTAGTTTGAACCACAACTTCTGCACCGTAAGTTGCCACTGCATCTTTAGTGAAAGCAGTGTTAAGGACGACGTTAACGCCTTCTCTTGCAACTTCTCCCTTAAGATACTCGATAAAAGGTGTTAATTGCTTTACTTTGTGCTGAGGTGTTGCAGCAAGAAGAGCTTGACCGCCTAAGACGCCTGCTTTTTCCATTAAGGTGACTTTGTGGCCTTTTTTGGCAAGGAGTCTTGCGGCGTTCATACCGGAGACACCACCACCGACTACAAGGACGTTCTTAGGCGTTGCAACTTTTGCCCATGGATTGTTACCTTCGCGGCTTGTCTCAGGATTCACGGTACATGAGATTGGATTATTCACACCAAAACGACCGATACAACCTTGCATACAGTGAATACATGGTGCAATCTCATCTTCTCTGCCTTCCATGGCTTTGATTGGTAAGTATGGATCGGCAATCAGTTCACGACCCATGCAGATCATGTCGGCTTCGCCGTTTGCTAAAATCTCTTCCGCTAAAGCAGGTGTGTTAATCTTACCTACGCAAGTAACCGGTACGTTAACGGCAGATCTAATCATCTTGCTAAGCTCACGATTAAGACCAAATGGCGTTGTATAAGTAGGTTCACAAGTTAAGAAACCTTTGTTAGAACCTGTAACAGACACGTCAATTACGTCAGCGCCGGCCGCTTCAAGAAGCTTTGCGATGGCTTGACCTTCTTCAGGTGTAATTCCTACACCTTCATTGAGTTGCTCGTCGCAAGATAGACGGCAGAATACAGGGAAATCTTCGCCCACTTCTTTGCGAATGCCTTGAAGGATCTCTACGGCAATACGGGCACGATTCTCTGTGCTACCACCGTACGCATCGGTACGAACATTAGAAATAGGAGATAAGAATTGTAATAATAAGTAACCATGGGCACAGTGTAAGTTGACAGCATCAAAACCTGCCGCCTTGGCTCTCTTAGCAGCCGTTACAAATTCACCGATGATGACTTCGATTTCTGGGATGGTTAATTCTCTTGGAAGTGTAGTACCTCTAAAACCGGGAAGGGCAGATGGACCTACGGCTTCTAAGATGGTGTTGCCGAGGGGTGCTTTACGACCGGAGTGGAAAATCTCTAAAGAAGCTTTAGCGCCGGCAGCATGGATGGAGTCGGTTAGCTTTTTGAGGCCCGGTACATGCTCTTCTAAATAGATTCCTACGTTGTGACCCCAACCAATACCATTAAAAGTAACAGCGGCAGCTTCAATGGTAATGAGGCCTGCGCCACCCTTTGCTCTTTCTGTATAGTAGTTGATGAGCATGTCAGAAGCCATTCCATTAAAGGTGGCCGTGGCAGTACCCATTGGGGGCATGATGATACGGTTTTTGAATGTAGTTCCTCTCACGGTAATGGGAGAGAAAAGATTCGGATAGTTGGACATTGTTTTCCTCCTGTTTTTTAAATAATTACCTTCTCTATCATAAATCATTTTGTACGGCAATGTCAATATTTTACAATATTATAAGTTTTTATTTGGTTTCGTATTTCATAAATAAAAACCGGTTATTGTATCATAATTTTTACCCTTTGATTGTCTTGTACAAACAAAGACACTTGCAGTTTTGCAAGTGTCTTTAGTCCTGAACAAACTTAGATCTCGCGACCTACGAGGGTACCTTCTGTAACGGCGTGTAAGATTTTTCTTACTTTTAAAGCATCACCGATTACATAAAGCTCTACATCTGGAAGGGCATCGGCCACTTCGTCAGCTAGGCCACCGTTTGGTCTTGAACCTACGGCCATTACAACGGTATCACATGGGATTTCTTTAGTTGTACCATCTTCAGATACTACAACACAATTGTCTTTTACTTCTAAGAGTCTTGTGTTGACTAAGATATTGGCTGATTCAAGGGCTTTTAATAACCAAATCTTGTTACCGAAGGCAACATCATTGGCAATGGCAGGAAGCATCTCAACGATGGTGACGTTCTTGCCTTGACCTACGAGTAAGTGTGCAGTCTCAGAACCTACAGCACCACCACCGATTACAACAACATTCTGACCGACTTCTACGGTACCGCGAAGTACTTTGTCGAATAATACAACGTTGTCTCTGTCGTGACCAGGTACTGGAGGAACGATTGGTGTAGCACCGGTAGCAATAACAACGGTATCAGGTCTGTGAGACTTGATGACGTCTACGGTAGCTGTTACACCGGTCTGAATTTCTACGTAAGAACCGCGAACTTCTTTTTCTCTGTATTCTGTTACATTATATAGATCATCTTTGTGTGGAGGAGTTGCTGCAAGAAGCATTTGACCACCACATACTTCGTCTTTTTCAAGAACGACAACTTGGTGACCACGCTTACCTAAGATATGAGCAGTCTCAAGACCTGCAGGACCTGCACCGACAACAACGACTTTCTTAGCTAATTCCGTTGCACGGAGCTCGTACTCATACTCGTGACCCACTTCTGGGTTTTGGGCACATAGTACAGGCTCAGAATAACATCCTGTGAGGCAGTGGATACATTGACGGATATTCTCCCAACGACCATCTTTCATTTTGTTCGGGAATTCAGGATCAACTAAGATGGCACGACCAAGGGCTACCATGTCGGCTTTGCCACTGGCGATGGTATCTTCAACAAGCTCAGGTACGTGCATTTTACCTACTACGAATACTGGGATGTTGATGTTCTTCTTAAGTTCTGCTGCTTTATCCGCTAAGAAACCAGGCTCAACGGCAGCACCGGTTAAGATCATGTAAGCAGAATCGAGCATGGCTACAGATAAGTCAATCGCATCTACGCCAGCTGCTTCGAGCATCTTACATTCTTCGATACAATCGGTAAATTCTCTACCGCCTTCTACTTGATCATAAGCAGAGATTCTTACTACCACTGGGTAGTCAGGACCTACGGCTTCGCGAATGGCTTTTACGATCTCTACGAGGATACGCATACGGTTTTCTAAAGAGCCACCGTACTCATCGGTTCTCTTATTAGAGAATGGGCTTAAGAACTGGCTTAATAGATAACCGTGGCCTGCGTGTACTTCGATACAGTCAAAGCCGGCTTTTTGTGCACGTACGGCTGCTGCTGCATAGTCACATACGAGGGCTTTGATTTCTTCTACTGTGATTTCTCTTGGTTCGTCTTTTGTA
>CAYJGI010000131.1:2094-3799 GCA_964369705.1 uncultured bacterium | reverse complement strand
GGATTGGCGCTGTGGTGCTTGCTTTGCCCATTCACTATGTTGTACCCCTTGTTATGCTGGAAGAACTTACAAAACTCATCTTTGGTGTGATTCGCTTAAGAAGCGGTAAATGGATGAACAACTTAGTAGATCGCTTTGAGGGCGCTAGCACCTAAAAAAGGGCGGTGCGGTGATGAAAGAAAACAAAATCAAACAAAACTTGAAGGCTTGTAGTCTATGGATTGTCGTTGCAATCATGGTACTACAGGCCTTTGTGCCTTTTTTGACCTCGGTAGCCAATGGTGTTGATGTGGTTTTTTCAACGAATCAAGAGGGAATTGTGGCATGGTCACCCATGGAAAATGCATCGGGGTACGATATTTATTTGTATCAAGACGACCTATTGGTGGAAATAATTCCCACAAATAGAGGAATAACCATGTATGATTTACGCCCTCATATGGAAGCGCGAGGTCTTTATACCGTTGGCGTTAGAGCCGTTGGATATGGAATTACGACAGATATTATGATGGCAGAAGGCACCTATAGAAGGGACTTTAGCCTTCTTCCCCAAAGAACACTCCAAAAACCTACATGGCGAGAGGGAGAGGCTTTTGTCATAGAATGGGTGCCTTTGATGAGCGCTTTTTGTTACGAAGCCAAAGTCTATATAGGAGGCATTATGGTGCAATCCTTGGAGACGGTGGCCACGTCCTTAGATCTCAAGATGATAGCCTTAGAGAATGAAGGTGATATGGATCAAATGACGGTTACGGTAACAGCTTTAGGCGATGGGGAGCGTTTTGCAGAGGGAAGCCCATCTCCCATGAGTGACACACCCCTTCTTGCGGGTATGCCATTACAAAGTCCCACGATTCAGTGGGATGAAGAGGCACTGGCTTACTACTGGGAAGAAATTCCCTTTAGCCACGGATATGAAGTAAGCATCTATTATAACCAGCAATTTCTTACCACGGTAGAAACCATGGAAACATACATACTTACCGAGTCCTTCGCTGCCATGGAAGGCATGTACCAAATCGAAGTCAGGGCAAAGAGTGGGACGGCGTACTTTGGTCACAGTCATACTGTCCGTAGTGATGATACTTTTGTTTTGCCTCCGAGGATTCCCTTAGAAGTGGCAGAGGGTTTTGTTTTATCCCATCGTACGCTATCCTTTGATGCCGTTTTGGGAGCGACCCATTACCGCATCTCAGCCCTCCATGGGGAGACCCAAACGGCAAAAGAAATTACCGTTTATGAACCCATGGTTGATTTGGGAATCTTTATGACCGCTGCGGGGGATTATACTTTTTTTGTATCCGCCATGGGAAAACATTCCACCCATATTGGTAGCCTCTCGGTAAAAGCCATTGAATTAACGGCAGACGTGGCCATGCTTCCCGTACCGCCACCTCGCAATGTGGCATTTTTTGGTACGACTCTTACGTGGGATCAATCGCCCTATGGTATTGGCTATGAGATTCTCTTGATGAGAAACGGCAATACCATTTACCAAACCAATGTAATGGACGGCAGAATCACTTCTTTTTCTTTCGAACCATTTATGGTGACCTCAGGGTACTATACGGCCATCATAACACCCATTGTCGATAGCCTTTATCTTGCGCCTCATGAAAGTAGCACCGCTTCTACTTGGATAAAGGAAGAGCGTACACCACCTAAGCTACAAACCATAGGAGAGAAGCTTGTGGTAGAAACGTCT
>CAYJGI010000131.1:0-2084 GCA_964369705.1 uncultured bacterium | reverse complement strand
AAATCACCATTACACAGCATGGACATACGTCAAAAGGCGATCTTTATACATCTTACGGAGAAATCAACTTATGGCCAATCTTAGAATATGGCCCCTACGTCGTTACGGCAAAGACCCTTTCAACTGATGGCATACAAGGGGAGAGCCCTTTATTGGAGATTGAAGGATTTTTCCCATTAATAAGGGAAAAAATCCCACCACCACTACTAACGTGGGAGGAAAATCACCTCATTATAGGAAGCGCATCTTCGGAGCATCTGTATGAGATTGCCCTCTATCACCATCATACCTTACAAAAGCGTTGGATCACTTCAGAGAGGAACCATGACCTCTCCTTCCTATTGACAGAAGAGGGGCCTTACTACTGCACCGTCGTAGCGCAATCGGAGAATCCCACCCTTCTTCCCAGTGACGAAAGCCTGTCGCCGGTGCGAAATGTATCTACACTCAATCGGGGGATAAAACTAGAAGGGGGCACCAAGGAGCATCCCCATTACTTAATGGAAGAAGATATCATGACGCTACATCAAGAAGAGGTAAGGGGACTTAAGGGACTAACGGTTTTTGGAGGCGTGATTCTTAGCTTCGATGAAAAAGCCCTAATGGAATGGCCCCAGTCCTTGACCCTATCCATAACAAAGGATCCTAAAGGGGGATTCATGGTTACTTTTTATGATGAAAGAGGTGCCTTTTTGTTCCACGAAGGTACGGTAGAGGCTTTTGTGGAGGGGATTCCTTACTTTAGTGACGATATAGATTCTGCTTTATACGTGGACCATAAGCCAATGTCCATGGTCTACGATGAAAATCGGCTGGGGTTTTATACAATCATCCAGAGGGATGCCCATCTTGAAATCAAAGTCACAGAACTACCTTTTAAAGATTTAGAAGGCCACTTTGCAAAAACGTACGTATTATACTTATACGCTAGGGATGGGATTAGCGGTTATAGTCGTGACACCTTTGCACCAAGGGATACGGTGACCCGTGGACAATGGATTTCTATGCTTTATCAATCATTAGGTCACGAAGTGGAAGATCATCACTATTTTAGAGATGTAACGGAAAACCACTATTATCATGGCGCGGTGAAATGGGCTTTTTCTTTAGGCCTTACGGGAGGGATTGAGCCGTATCTCTTTGGAGGAGAAGAACCCATTAAGAGGCAAGATGCCCTCGTCATGCTGTACCGTGCTCTAGAAGGGGAGAGAATTAAAGGCATCTTTCGTGATTTTGGTGATCTTGAGGAATTCTCAGATCATGAAGAAATAGCGCCCTATGGCATAGAGAGTATGTCCTACTTCGTAGGCCAAGGGGTTATCGTAGGTGCCGGCGGAAAACTCTACCCTGAGGATCACTTAACCAGGGGCGAAATGGCAGTGATCATGGCAAAAACGCTACAATATTTATCGTAGAAATCGGCCAAAAAATAGGCGCTATCTTGAAAAGTATGGTAGAATAAAGAAAAAAAGCAAAAGGAGAAATCACCCATGGTACAAAAGAGAATCAAAGCTTTGCAAAGTATCTTACAAAAAGAAAAGATTGACGGCGCTTTCTACGCAACGGAAGCGAATTTTCAATATCTACTGGACTTAACAGACTTTTGGTGGCAAAGAACGAGCTGGACGAAGGTGCCTGTCCATGATGATTGGTATCAAGCGACCACAGTGCCTACCGCTCTTTTATATGTACCGCAAGAAGGCGAAGCCATGGTCTTCACAACGCCGGGAATGGCAAAGGAGCTTAAAAACTTAGAAATCCCCGTCATCATAACGTACATGGAGCAACTAGGCAAAGACTTAGTCAAAGTGATTAAGGGCTCTCGTTTTGCCGTAGGCGATTGCTGCCACACCTATATCAAAGAAAAACTCTTAAGCGGAAACCACAATGGCATAGAAGATGTGAAAGAGCCTACGGTGACCGTAGTGAACGGCGAATCCTTCGTGGAAGAACTTCGCATCATCAAGGATGACAAAGAAATCGCCCTCATGGCAGAAGTGGCAAAACTCACCGACGATGCCATGGACGAAGTGGTAAGATTTATGAAGCCAGGTGTAACGCCTGTGGAGATTGAAGATCTCTTA
>CAYJGI010000130.1:0-3810 GCA_964369705.1 uncultured bacterium | reverse complement strand
TTGGAACTTCTATGGGGGGAGCACTTTCTTCTTTTTTGATTTCTATGGTTCTATTCTTTTGTGGTGATTTGCTTAAATAACCTTTTTTTTCAAGTTGAGATAAGTGGGAATGAATGGTGGAAGGGGACTTCAATCCCATGACGTCCATAATCTCACGAATCGTAGGGGCGTAACCGTTTTTTTTCATGAGTTTTGTAAGGGTATCCAGTACTTGTTGTTGTTTTTTTGTGAGGTCATTCGTGGTCATCTTGTACACCTATTCATCCAAAAATCCAATAAGATTAGAGAACGATATAAAGGCTTCTTCCACCGTATCCATAGAAAGACTCTTTTATTCCGTGGTGCACAAATCGCTTCCATCACGATTGATAATATAATCCACCAATCGATCGTAACTTACCGGTGTTTGATGGGCCGTAAATACATCGAGGGCAGCCTTACTCATGACTTTACCGTGGACTTCTTTAATGCCGGCATAGATCATAATCATTGCAGCGGCACGGCCAATGACTTTGTCGGCAACCATGGCACCTTCTAAGAATGCACGATCATCATAATACCAACTTAAGAGCGGTTTTAACCCTCTTTCGGCAGTGGTTTTGTATTGATGATCCTTAAAAATCACACAAGTCGTATTAAGGTTTAATTTTGTTTCTGACAAAAGTTGTGCCGTCATTTTCGTACACCTTTCTTAGAATTTTATACATTGGTGGGATCAGAAGGAGTTGCAAAATGACTCCGGGAATTCCCGTTACAAAAGCGGTCCATACGGTAATGGGCGCCGGTACTTGCATAACAAAAAGACTGGTGAGTATAAAGAGTGATAAGGCATTCACACATCTTCCAATGATCTGAGCAACAATTAAGCTAAGATAAGAGGAATACTTCTTATAGATGAAGATACCTGCCACAAGACCGTAGACTATGAGCTCTACTGTCATAAAAGGGAGACGGGGTAACGGTGGCATCCCGGTGAGAAAAAAACTGAGTACAGGCGTGGCAAAGCCTAAAATAAGGCCGAAGAAAGGGCCTAAAATCATGCCTCCTAAGAGTACAGAAAGATGCATAGGTAAGAAGATTCCGCCCATGGTTGGTCCGCCCATCATATGAAAGATCTGGGGGATTAAGATTCCCATGGCCAAAAACAGTGCAGCGTATATCCATTTTTTTAGTGGTGTGGTAGTAAAATTCATTATGCTTCAGGCTCCTCTAAGGCTTTTTGTTCTGCTTTTACAACTTCATCTAAATGCTGAATAATAGGAAGACTTTGGGGACATCGGCTCTCGCATGCACCACAGGCAATACAAGCGTCTGCTTTTTTCTTTAAGCCATTGTATCGCTCTAAGAAAATATTCTTCACAATAAAGCTATCGGCACTGTCTGCAATCAAAAACTGATTGTATAGATCAAATATCTTTGGAATCTCAATGGATTCAGGACAGTCGCTACAGTAATTACATAGGGTACAGGGAATGGTTTTTGTTTTTTCGTAGGCTTTGACTGCTTGATCTAACGTGACTAAATCTTGTTCAGTGATTTTTTCAAAGTTTTTAAAGACTTCAATGTTTTCTTCAATCTGCTCAATACTACTGCTTCCTGAGAGTACCAGCATGGCATTATCGAGACTTCCAGCAAAGCGAAGTCCCCACGATCCGATAGAAGCGTCAGGTCTTGCCGTCTTTAGGATATCAATAGACTCGGGACATAGAGTAATAAGACTTCCACCCCTTACAGGTTCCATAACAATGACGGGGATTCCTTTTTTTGTACAGATTTCGTATTGTTCTTTGGCTTTTTGATTTTCCCAATCTAAGTAGTTGATTTGAATCTGTGCAAAATCCCATGGGTATAAAGTCGTAATACGGTCGAGCTCATCGGGCATACCATGATAACTAAAACCCAGGTATTTGATTCGACCTTTTTTTTGCTCCTGTCGCAAGTAATCGTAGCCACCATCTTCGTAGACCTTGAAATTATCTTTACCAATGGCATGGCAGAGGTAGAAGTCAAAATAATCCACTTGACATTTCTCCAGTTGTTCTTCAAAGTATTGTTGTAGATCTTCCGGTTTTTCAAGAAGCCACGTGGGCATCTTAGAAGCTAAGTAATAACTATCCCTGGGGTAGTCTTTCATGGCTTCGCCAATAAAAAGCTCCGATTCCCCATTGTGATACGAATAGGCAGTGTCATAGTAGTTGATACCGCTTTCGTAGGCATATTGTACCATTTTTAGTGCGTGTTCACGGTCGATATTTGGTTCGTCAGGATTTAATTTTGGCAGTCTCATTAGGCCCATGCCGAACAGTGTGATCTCATCATTAGAGTCTTTGTAGCGCTTTTTGATCATTATGGTATCCTCCGTGGCTTTTTTCATATTATATCATTTGTATTGATATTTTGCACCTTTCTTTTTGATAGAAGAATCGTTATAATGACAGTAAGGGAGTGATTTTTTTGACTGAGCGTATAGAGCGAATTAAAAACAGCACAATTTATGAAACCCCACGGGTCACCATAGAGCGACTGAAGATCATTACAAGAACCTACGAAGATTACGGTACAGAGAATATACACATTCTACGGGGAATGAGTCTTCAGAATATCCTTAAAGAAATGACCATTCGTATTTATGAAGATGAGCTTATTGTTGGCAATCATGATCTCTTTAGGCGATCTGCGCCTCTTTTTCCTGAGTTTGATGTGGAGTGGATCTTAGAGGAGATTGATGGCTTCCACGAAAGGCGCCTTGATCCTTTTATCATGGATAAAGAGGATATTAAAGAAGCTAAAAAACTCCTTCAAAAATGGAAAGGGAAAACCCACCGTGATTTTGCCCGCCAAAGGCTAAAAGAAACCCTACCGAAAGAAATCCTCAATCATTATGATGTCAGTCGGTGTAATCTCAACGGTTGTTTAAGTAACCTTTACCACACCACCACGGGAGATGGTCATATTATCGCCGATTATGGCAGAGTCTTAAAGCACGGACTCTTACTACTCATACAAGAAGCGAAGGATGGATTAAAAGAGGCTGTAACCATAGATGAAAAAGCTTTTTTAGAAGGCGTCATACTTTCTTTAACAGCAGTCTGTGATTTTGCCATGCGTTTTTCACATCTTGCAAAGACGATGGCCCACGAAGAGATGGATCAAAAACGTAAAGAAGAGCTCCTCACCATCTCAGAAAGATGTGCGAAAGTGCCTTTATATCCCGCTGATTCCTTTGAAGATGCGCTCCAGAGTCTGTGGTTTTGTCATGTTGCAATTCAGCTTGAAAGCAACGGTCAATCCATTAGTTTTGGTCGATTTGACCAAGTTTTAATCGATTATTACAGAGCTTCAGAGGATCAAGAATCTGCAAGGGAACACTTGGAGAATTTTTTCTTAAAAACCATGGAAATCAACAAAATCAGAGATTGGGGAAGTACGGAGTATAATACGGGCTACGCCATGTACCAGACGCTCACCATCGGCGGTGTCCATGAGGATGGCGTTGATGCCACCAACGAACTCACTTACTTAATCCTTGATGTGACCGGTGACTTAAGAATCCAAGAGCCGACGACGGTACTGAGAATTCATCAAGGGACTCCTAAGGCGCTTTTTGAAAAAGCGGTCAAGACATTAAAAACCCATGGGGGAGGCTTACCCAGCTTCTTTAATGATGATGTAGCCATCCCACTATTACAAAACCAGCCCTTTAATAAAATCTCTTTGAAAGATGCCAGAGATTGGGCGGTAATGGGCTGTGTAGAGCCGAATGTTCCCGGTAAGTATTTACCCAGTACAGGAGGCACTTGTACTATTAAT
>CAYJGI010000129.1:0-3811 GCA_964369705.1 uncultured bacterium | reverse complement strand
TTATCGCACTTGCACTGCACTGGTTTAATCCACTTGTTTGGGTGGCATATATTGTATCGGCGAAAGATATGGAGATGTCTTGTGATGAGGCTGTTATGAAAAATATGAACATCGATACTAGAGCAGAATATTCAACGTCACTCCTTCGCCTTGCTACCGGTAAAAAGCTGATTTTTGCAACTCCCCTTGCCTTTGGAGAGGGTGATACAAAAGGCAGAGTGAAGAATGTGATGCGGTATAAAAAACCTGTGGCATGGGTAAGTGTTCTTTCTCTGATAGTGGTTTCGGCAGTTTTGGTTGGCTTCATGACGAGCCAAAACAGAGAATCAAATACCGATGACCCATTAATAGATATTTATGGGGAGATTTATGCCAATGAAGCATTAGAGAGGCCGATTGAAATCTTTGCGAATATGCAAATAGGCAATGAATGGTACATTGGTGTATTAGCGGGAGATGATATCGTACTCAGCACAGCAAGGAATATAGACGGTGAATGGAAGTATCAAGGAAATATCATCTACCAAAACGCTCACGATGGGAACACCGTCGTGTTGTCCGGTAAAGAAAATTCAAATGGAAGATACGATGTGTTTTTATCGACAAATCCAAACTTAGGAAGCATTACCAGAACTTTTGAAGATGGCGAAATGATTACAGTTCATGTAGACCACGGAACGAACGCTGATATGGAAGGTGACGGCAAAGAGGACTTTAGTCCCACAATGACGGTCATGGAAATAAGCAATGATAGTGAACATATAGAATTACTGTATAAAAATGCTAACGGTGTGGTGCTTGAGGAAATCAATAGGCTAAATGACACAACAGGAAGAGAACCCCTCTTATGGGATCTACCACCTATGGTTATGATAGATGGCAAACACTATCTCGACACAGGGAAATTAACGGAAGATGCTGTATTTCAAAACCCGGAACACAGTGATTTTGATGGCTTTATTACATCTACCGTAAACGGAAACGAGAGACCAAGCCAAAACAATCAATCGAATTTCGGAGAGGGTTTTGGCTATCGAATCATAGATGAAGAAAACATTGCCATTTATATCAATGAAGAATGGTATCTGTTTCAACTGGGCAATGGGGATTGATTCACACCTAAAGTAGCGCTCTTAGTTTTTATGGCTGATCAGTGACCGAATGGATTGAGTTGATAGGGCGCGCAACTGGCGAGTTAAAATGTATTGTAATTCATGAAGAATATGGATTCCTTGATGGTGTTAAGTGGTATTAAAAAAAAGGCATCATATAAAACAGGGTAAGTCTATGCACTATACATAGGCTTACCCTGTCTTGTTCTGCCAAGATGATCACGATTCGAATGGGTGCATTCACTGTGTAGCGACGGTACCATGGCTCTATGATACCATCCATAAAAAAACCGTTATTTTAAAATCTCCATGAGTTCAATCTGCTCTCCATCGGGACCGGCAAAAAACACAATCTTCGCCGTACCATCCATTCCAATGGAAGGCTCTTTTAAGAAGACGACATTCTTCTCCCGAAGGTCTTTTACGGTAGCGTCTAAGTCATCGACTTCAAAGGCAAAATGCACTTTGTCACCTTCTTCTGCCGTAATGTTAATTCCGCTTTTGCGCTGAATGAGCTCGAAAGTATAACCGCATTTTTCTAAAAACGCCAGACTATTGCCGGAAGGTGCAATCCTTTTATCCGTTAATGTGAATCCAAGCACTCCTTCATAAAACGCAATGGATGTGTCAATGTCTTTTACCGCTAAGCCGGTATGCCAATGCCCAATAATCATATTGATACTCCTTTTTGTGATAAAATTCTTATGGTTTTCATATTTTGACACTATAATTATGTTAAATATTTTAGCATACTCCCTACCAAAAGTCTAAATAAATTGATATAATTGGGATAATCAAAGAAATCGGAGGAAGGCAAATGCTAAAAACAAATAAAGAACGACTGGTTATGCAATCGGTGCAAGGCGCCATTCAGCATCCCAGGGCAGCACAGATTTATCGCATCAATCTGAATGGCGGTGCAGAGGCTCTTCCTGCAACAGGAGCCATCTGCTATAATGTGGAGATTGGTGACAGCGTCTTCGCCTTTGAAGGGGATCACATTGAGCCCGGTGTAACAACAAGGAACAGCGACACGGTTTTTAATACCGCTTACATGTTTTTATCTTGTATCGGCAATGAAGCCAAAGTCATCAGTGGCGATGCCAAAGGCAAAAAAGGCTACGTAACGGGCACCCACGGTGGCGTAGATCATACCATGATTTATTTTCCGAAGGAAGTGTTAGAAGACCTCAACATCGGTGATAAGATTGCCGTCAAAGGCTTCGGTCAAGGATTAAAACTCCTCGATTATGAAAGCGTTCGCGTCATGACCTTAGATCCGTCTCTCTTAGATGCCATGGGCATCGAGGAGGGAGGCGGTAAGCTCCACGTTCCCGTAACGGCCATCGTACCCCCTTACCTCATGGGTAGCGGAATCGGCGGTAATAATGCGGAAACCGGTGATTACGATATTATGTGCCCCGATGAAACCGTCATAGAAGAAAACGGCTTACAAGATTTGAAATTCGGAGATTTTGTTTTTTTACAAGACTGCGATACCACATATGGCAGAGGCTACTTAAAGGGGAGCGGAACTGTAGGTGTCGTTATCCATGGTGCCTGTATTAAGGCAGGGCACGGCCCCGGCATTACGACCGTTTTAACGGCAAAGGATGGTACCTTAGTGCCAAAGCTCGACAAAACAGCAAATATTCAAAAATATATTAAATCTCAATACAAATAAACCACCATAAGGAGAATTCCCATGCTAAAAACCAATCAAGAAAGAGTTGTGAAACAATCGGTCGTTGGTGAAATCAGACACCCAAGAGTAAGAAATCCCTACGTAGTCAATACAGACGGTAAGGCCGTTGCCCTCCCATCTGTTGCGGCGATTACGTACAATATCCGTATCGGCGATAGCGTGTACGCCTTCGAAGGTGACCACTTAGAGCCTGCTGTAACCATTCGTCACAGTGACGACATCTTTAACGGTGCCCTCAACTATATGTCTTGCGTTGGCAATCGTGCCAAAGTCATCAGCGGTGATGCCAAGGGTGAAATCGGCTACGTAACCGGTACCCATGGTGGCGTAGAAGAAGTCATGGTGGATTTCACACCGGAACAAATGGAAAAAATGGCCCCCGGCGACAAAATCCTAGTCCAAGGCTACGGCCAAGGACTGAAGCTCCTTGATTATCCCGATGTCGTCGTCATGAACTTAGATCCAGAGATGCTGAACGCCATGGGCATCGAGGAAAAAGACGGTAAGCTTCACGTCCCTGTAGCCGCCGTTGTCCCCGCTTACCTCATGGGGAGTGGATTAGGAAGCGTTAGCGCCGTGATGGGCGACTACGATATTCAGACAGCAGATCGTGATGCCGTCAAAGAAAACGGCTTAGAAGACTTAAAATTCGGCGATATTGTTTTCTTACAGGACTGCGATACCACATATGGAAGAGGATACTTAAAGGGAAGCGGTACCGTAGGCGTTATCATTCACGGTGATTGCGTTATGGCAGGCCATGGCCCCGGCGTCACATCTCTCCTCTCTGCAAAAGCACCTACTTTAGTGCCTGTCCTCGATAAAGGTGCCAACATCAAGAATTTTATCTTCAACAAAGATCGCAAGTAATCACACCCATCGCCATGGAGAGCTCTCCATGGCGAATTTTAAAAAAAGTAAAGAAAAAAAGACAAGAAAAAAGAAAGGAGGGTTTTTCATGAAGCCACTCAAGATATTACTCGTAGAAGATGAT
>CAYJGI010000128.1:3458-3832 GCA_964369705.1 uncultured bacterium | reverse complement strand
TATCGGTAAAGGGGCGTCCCATTAAGCCGAAGACACTAGGGCAAAAAAAATACGTCAATGCCATTAGAGAGAATCCCATCACTTTTGGGATTGGGCCTGCCGGTACCGGCAAGACGTACTTAGCCATCGCCATGGCCGTGGCCGACTTCAGAGCAAAAAAAGTAAGCAGAATCATCCTCACCCGTCCCGCTGTAGAAGCCGGTGAGCGCCTTGGTTTTTTACCGGGAGATTTACAACAAAAAGTAGATCCCTATCTTAGACCCTTATACGATGCACTGAACGATACCATGGGTTTTGAAGTATTACAAACCTTAAAAGAAAAAAACGTCATCGAAGTGATTCCCTTAGCTTATATGAGGGGGAGAACTTTGGAC
>CAYJGI010000128.1:0-3448 GCA_964369705.1 uncultured bacterium | reverse complement strand
CAACACCGGAACAAATGAAGATGTTTTTGACGCGGATGGGTTTTAACAGTAAAGTCGTCGTTACAGGCGATGTTACCCAGATTGACTTACCAACGGGCAAACAATCGGGCCTTGTAAAAGTACAACGGATTCTCAAAGACATTAAAGGGATCCACTTTACTTATTTTACGGAAAAAGACGTGGTAAGACACAACTTAGTACAACAAATCATTAAAGCCTACGAAAAATACGATCAATATGAACAAAAAGAAAAAGGTGAATCCTATGGCGAGAAAAAATTCGAAAAACAATATAAAGATAAAGCCGGCCACTAAAAAAGCATCCATCAGAAACCGTAGCCTCATCGTGTTTTGTACCCTGCTTTTGCTGGTAGGGATTGTCATGCTGGGCGAAAATACGAATAAGTACAATATGGCTGTGGGTGATATTAGCACCAATACCATTGTGGCGCCAAGAGATGTAGAAAACACCGTGGCAACAGAAAGCGCCAAACAACTGGCAGCTTCCAGAGTGACAGAAGAATACGTCATCGATGAGAGCATCACAGAGCTTATTCAAGAAGAAATCACCGATATTTTTACCGATATTCGCTACGTACGATTGGAAGATTTAACCACCGAGGAAAAAGTACAAAAACTGAATACGGAAATCCCCTTTACCATGACTTTTGAGAGTTACAGTACCGCTATCTCCATGACGAATACCGGTTTTAATACCTTAGAATACGACATTCAACAAGTCATTGCCCCCATCTTAGAGGCGGGGTATAAAGAGCAAGACGTCACCAGTGGGAAGATTGACAGCGAAGTAGAAGAGGGTATTGCCCCCTTAAAATACCCACAGAACGAAAGAACGCTAGGTAAAGACATTGCCTTAGGGATTATGTCACAGATGGCCAATCTCGTCGTAGATGAAGTGGCCACCGATGGGAAGAAGCTCTTAGCCATGGAAGAAGTGGAGCCCGTCATTGTGCAAAAGAACATGATCATCGTAGCCCAAGGTCAAGTCGTCACAGAAGAGCATCTCAGCATGCTTCAATCCCTTGATTTATTAGCCACTGACGGTGCTTATCAATATACGCTAATCATTGCAAAAATCATTATCATATTAGCAACTTACGCCATTGCGGCCCTATATTTATTCTTCTTTAAAGCGGCCATCTTTAATAGTCAGAAAATGGTGTTATTAATTAATCTATTAACTTTAATCACCGTAGCCGTAGGGAATATTCTCTTCTCCATTGAGCCTTACATTATGGCAGTGATTCTCATTACAGCGGCCATGCTGATAGGTATTCTTATTAATACCTCCATGTCCTTTGTACTTACTGTTTTTATTGTGATTATTATGGCCCTTACCACATCGGCCAATAATTATATGATCATCTTTGCATTACTGAGTAGTTTTGTCGGTGTATTAGCGGCCAGCAGAACAAAGCAACGTAGTAAGATGACCCGTATTGGTATTATTCTTTCACTTTTTTGTGCTGGACTTGCTTTTTTGAGTGAGTGGGTGCAAGGCATTGTAGTCGTCGAAGCGATGACAAGTGCCCTATGGGCAGGCGTTGGTGGAATGATTAGTGCTATTTTGGTTATTGGTATTTTGCCATTCTTAGAAAATGGATTCCATATTACCACTTCTTTTAAACTATTAGAACTCAGTAACCCCAATCAGCCCCTTTTAAAAAGGCTGATGTTAGAAGCACCGGGTACATACCATCACTCAATCTTAGTGGCCAACATGGCAGAAGCTGCTGCCGATGCCATAGAGGGCAATGGACTGCTTGCCCGTGTAGGTGCTTATTACCACGATATTGGAAAGATTAAGAGACCCGGCCACTTTGTGGAGAATCAACTGGGTGGTGTGAATCCCCATAACAAATACACACCCTCTCTTAGCACGCTCATCATCAGTTCCCACGTTAAAGATGGTTATGAGATGGCAAAAGAAGCGAACCTTCCAGATGAAATTTGTAATATCATTAAAGAGCACCACGGTGACACGCTCCTTGCGTACTTCTTTAATAAGGCAAAAGAGCAAGAACCGGATAAAGAAATCGATGAAAAAGCATTTCGTTATGAAGGGCCTAAGCCCGGCTCAAAGGAAGGCGCTATTATTCTCCTTGCCGATAGTGTAGAAGCGGCAACGAGAGCAATGGCAGAGCCAACAAAAGGCAAAATCGATGGCCTTGTGCGAAAAATTATTCGTGCAAAACTGGAAGATGATCAATTAGATCGCTCCGACTTAACTTTAAAAGATCTTGATATTATTGCCAACGTCTTCAGTAAGATGTTAGAGGGCGTCTATCACGCCCGCATTGAATATCCCGATATCAAGCCACCAAAATCATCATGATGGACATCACCCTTTTATACCACGGCGATTGTGTCGTAGAGGGCTCCTACCAGCAATTGGTTTTTGCAGCTATACGGGAGACGTTTTGTGTCTATGGCCCGAAGGATATTGGAGAGCAAGTATCTGTAGATTTGACCCTTACCGATGACAAAACCATCAAAACCATGAACAACCAACATCGTCATATGAATAAGCCCACCGATGTACTGAGTTTTCCCCAGTACCAGAGGGCAGAAGAATGGATGGAAGATTATGGGTTATATGGTGAAATTCATTTAGGGGATATTGTGATTAGCCTTGATCGAGCGAAGGCACAGGCTGAAGAATATGGCCACTCAATGAGTAGAGAAGTGGCTTTCTTAGCGGTTCATGGAATGCTCCATCTACTTCTCTTTGATCACGAAGAAGAAGCAGATACCAAAAAAATGCGAGAAGCCGAAGAAACGATTCTCTTATGGCTTCAATTAAGACGAGAACCATAAAGGAGTGTTTGTGTGAAGAGTTTTTTGAAGAGTGTTCATTATGCAATGAGCGGTATCCGTTATGGATTTCAGAAAGAAAGAAACATCCGCATACATTTTTTTGCAACGCTTTTGGTTTGTCTTTTGGCCGCTTATTTAGGATTCAGTCCTATGGAGTGGATGGTTTTAAGCCTTACCATTGGATTTGTTTTGACGGCGGAGCTATTTAATACAGCCATTGAAAAAGCCATTGATGTTGCAACGAAGGATTACCATGAACTGGCAAAAATTGCAAAAGATGTGGCAGCAGGTGCCGTACTCATATCGGCTATTGTATCAATCATTGTGGGATATTTTTTGTTCGCCGAAAAAATCATTGAATTATTTATTGCTTAGAGGTGCAAAATGAAAAATAAATTACTTAAGACCATCATCCTATACAGCCTTGTGATTACACTACTCATAGGCGTGTATCTTCCATTAAGTAGTAGCGAAGAAAGTTTTGTGAATCCACTGACGGGACTCCCCTTAGAGGACGATTATATGAATCAAAAAAATGCCGTAGTCGTCAGCATCGGTAATGGCCTAAAGGCGTACCCGCACCACGGTCTTACAGAGGCAGACATTATGTA
>CAYJGI010000127.1:804-3839 GCA_964369705.1 uncultured bacterium | reverse complement strand
TTCTCCCATTGATTACGAGAACCTCGTTGTAAGTCTCAGACCGGGTATGGAAAAAGAGCGGAACGCCCTTTTAAGAAAACTCATTGAGATTCAATATACAAGGAACGAAATCGACTTTTCAAGAGGAACTTTTCGTGCCAAGGGCGATGTGGTAGATATTTTTCCCGCCGGCAGTACCGATCGGGCAGTGCGGGTGGAGTTTTTTGGCGATATGATTGATCGTATTACGGAGATTGACACCTTAACCGGCGAAATCCTCGGGATATTAAGTCATGTTTCCATTTATCCTGCAAGCCACTATGCCACCAGCCAAGAAAATATTAAAAGAGTCCTTCCGGAAATACAAAAAGAATTAGAACAACGATTAGAAGCCTTGCGTAAAGACGGAAAAATCCTAGAAGCGGAGCGACTCAGCCAAAGAACAAGGTATGACTTAGAGATGATGGAAGAATTAGGTTATTGTAGCGGGATTGAGAATTACAGCCGATTCTTTGACGGTAGAGCACCGGGGACACCGCCTTTTACCCTTCTTGACTATTTTCCCGATGATTTTTTAATCTTTGCCGATGAATCCCACGTCACCATTCCCCAGATTGGCGCCATGTATTCAGGAGATAAAAGTCGTAAAACCAATCTTGTTGAGTATGGTTTTAGACTGCCTGCGGCCCTTGATAATCGCCCACTGACTTTTAGCGAATTCGAAGGGAAGATTCATCAGATTTGTTACGTGTCGGCAACACCGGGGCCCTATGAGAAAGATCATAGTGAAGCCAGCGTAGAGCAGATTATTCGCCCCACGGGCCTCGTAGATCCCGAAGTGACGATCATTCCCACAAAGGGTCAGATAGATCACCTCATCGACGAAATCGCCGTAGAAACAGACAAAGGCAACCGTGTACTCGTCACGACCTTAACGAAAAAAATGGCGGAAGATCTAACGCAATTTATGAAGCAAGCGGGCATTCGCTGCCGTTATATGCATAGCGATATCGGCGCCATTGAGCGCATGGAGATTATCCGTGACCTTCGTCTTGGAGAATTCGATGTCTTGATCGGTATTAACCTCTTAAGAGAAGGCTTAGATTTACCGGAAGTATCCCTTGTGGCCATCTTAGATGCCGATAAAGAAGGTTTTTTACGGAGTGAGACAAGCCTTATACAGACCATTGGTAGAGCCAGTCGTAATGAGCATGGCAGAGTTATTCTCTATGCCGATCGTATCACGGGAAGCATGGAGCGGGCCATTAGAGAGACGGACCGCCGCCGAGAAATCCAAAAAGCCTACAACGAAAAGCACGGCATTGTGCCCACGGGCATTCAGAAAAAAGTATACGATATCCTAGAAGTGACTAAAGCAGCAGATGATGGTGGATCGCAAGGAACGAAGCGTATTTCCGATATGACAAAACGAGAAGTCAAAGAACTCCTCTTAAAGACGGAAAGCCTCATGAAAAAAGCGGCAAAGAATTTAGATTTCGAAAAAGCAGCAGAACTCAGAGATTTTATGATAGAACTGCGTAAAAAGGTATAAAAGGAGAACCAATGAACAATCGAATTTTTGTAAAAGGTGCCAATGAAAATAACTTAAAAAATATAGACATTTCCATCCCCCGCAATCAACTTGTGGTGATGACGGGGCTTTCGGGGAGTGGTAAAAGCAGTCTTGCCTTTGACACGATTTATGCCGAAGGTCAGCGTAAATACATGGAGTCTTTAAGTAGTTACGCCAGGCAGTTCTTAGGTCAGATGGAAAAGCCCGACGTTGAATATATCGAAGGTCTATCGCCGGCCATCAGCATCGACCAGAAAACCACGAGCAAAAACCCTCGCTCCACCGTAGGGACCGTGACGGAGATCTACGACTACTTGCGCCTACTGTACGCCCGTGTAGGGACGCCCCATTGCCCCGAGTGTGGAACGGAGATTACGAGCCAAAGCATCGACCAAATCGTCGACAAAATCATGATGCTGGAAGAAGGTACAAGGATTCACCTCCTGGCACCCCTTGTGAGGGGCCGTAAGGGAGAATATCAAAAACTCTTTCAAGACATGATTAAAGAAGGCTTCGTCCGTGCAAGAATCGATGGGGAGATGGTAGACATGGATCCAACGAAAAGGCTGGAAAAGAATAAAAAACACACCATCGAAATCGTCGTCGATCGCCTCATTGTCAAAAACGGCATAGAAAAACGCCTCACCGATAGCTTAGAGATTGCCATGCAGTACGGTGATGATATCGTGACCATCGGCTTAGAATCGGGGGAAGACTTGACTTTCAGTCAGAAGTTTTCTTGTACTTCCTGTGGATTTAGTTTTGAAGAATTGTCGCCGAGGATGTTTAGTTTTAACAATCCTTTCGGTGCTTGCCCCCATTGTACGGGCCTTGGTTTTATCCTTCGGATTGATGAAGATTTAGTCATTCCAGACAGAAGCCTCTCTATTCGCCAAGGGGCTATTCGTCCATGGGGCAGTAATGGAGAAGCATGGTATCTTCGCCGTGTGGAGCAAGTGGGAAAAGCGCTAGGGTTTGACCTTGATACACCGATACGTGACATGAAGAGAGAGCACCTCGACGTAGTACTCTATGGCGCAGGGGATCGTAAGTTTCAGGTGAAGTATCAAGATGCCACCAGCCGTTATGAGTACGAGACTCGCTATGAAGGTGCCATTACTAACATGGAGCGTCGCTACAGAGAGACCAACTCTGAGGCCATGAGGCAAGACATCGAAAGCTACATGACGAACACGCCCTGCGATGTTTGTGGTGGTGCAAGACTTAAGCCTGAGAGTTTGGCCGTTACCGTAGGCAATATGCCGATTCATCATTTGACGGCTCTTTCTATTAGAGATACGAAGGCTTTTTTTACCGATTTACACTTAACCCAAACACAAATGATCATTGCCAAACAAATCCTCAAAGAAATCCATGCAAGGCTTGGTTTTCTCATTGATGTGGGCATAGGATACCTGACGTTAAGCCGCCCTGCGGGGACTTTAAGCGGCGGAGAAGCTCAGCGCATACGCCTTGCCACCCA
>CAYJGI010000127.1:0-794 GCA_964369705.1 uncultured bacterium | reverse complement strand
ATGAGCCGAGCATCGGACTTCACCAAAGGGATAATACGAAGCTTCTCAATACCCTAAAAGGCCTGAGAGATTTGGGGAATACCCTCATCGTTGTAGAGCACGATGAAGAGACGATGCACGAAGCGGACCACATCATCGATATTGGACCTAAGGCCGGTGTCCATGGGGGCACCATTGTGGCAGAAGGCGACTTTGATGCCATCTGCGCCGTGGAAGAGTCGATTACAGGTCAGTACTTAAGTGGACGAAAACAAATCGCCGTTCCAAGGGAGAGAAGGCCTATTGATTTGGACGGTGGCATTACCGTCACCGGTGCCGAAGAAAACAACCTCAAAAAAACATCGGTTACCTTCCCGAGGGGCGTGATGACTTGTGTAACCGGTGTCAGTGGCTCGGGAAAATCAACTCTCGTCAATGAGATTTTATATAATAGTTTAGCCAACTACGTCAATCGCAGTCACCACAAAGTAGGAAAGCACGACAAGATTACAGGCCTTACCGATATTGACAAAATCATTAACATTGATCAAAGCCCCATTGGACGTACGCCAAGGAGTAATCCCGCCACGTATACCAAAGTCTTTGACCTTATTCGTGATGTCTTCAGTCAAGTCCCCGAAGCAAAGATGAAGGGCTACCAGAAAGGGCGCTTTAGCTTTAACGTGAAGGGCGGCCGTTGTGAAACTTGTAAAGGCGATGGAATTCTTAAGATTGAAATGCACTTTCTACCCGATGTGTATGTGCCTTGCGAAGTTTGTATAGGCCAGCGATACAATAGAGAGACCCTTGACGTC
>CAYJGI010000126.1:0-3979 GCA_964369705.1 uncultured bacterium | reverse complement strand
CTGCATTCCATAACAGATACCAAGGATGGGCACGCCTAAAGAAAAGATGCCACTGTCGCACATCGGTGCATCTTCTTCATAGACGCTCCCGGGACCGCCACTTAAGATAATGGCTACGGGATTCATTTCTTTAATCTTGTCTAATTCCATGTCGTAAGGATGGATTTCCGAGTATACATTAAACTCTCTGACGCGCCTTGCAATCAGTTGGCTGTACTGAGCACCAAAATCCAAAATCAAAACCGTTTGTCTATTTTGCACAGGATTCACCTCTACTGTTTTTTTATACTTTTTAGTGTATTTGGGAGCCTTTTGACACCTTCCCACTATTCGGATAAACGAATAAAACACTGATTGTATTGTACCATATATTGAAGGATTTAACATCTTTTTTATGCAAAAAATCCTTACAAAACCCTTTTTTTCCCTTTTCATTTCCCGGGCAATGATTGATCTCAGAAGTCGTACAAAAAAGATAAAATAGATTGTTTGAAACCGATTCAAGCGGTGCCCATACTTGACACAGGGCCTCTCAAAAAAAGGTATAAAAAAGACGGATAGTGAGTAACTATCCGTCTTCTTGTGTATTTTTAGAGATTACATCATGGGCATGCCGCCGGGCATGCCGCCCGGCATTGCCGGTGCTTCTTTCTCCGGTAAAAGTGCAACTACCGCTTCTGTTGTGAGGAAGATGGCCGCTACACTGGCTGCGTTTTGTAATGTACTGCGAGTAACTTTCGTTGGATCAATAATACCCGCTGCAATCATGTCTTTGTACTCATTGAGGTAGGCGTCAAAACCAAATCCGACACCGTTTTGCTCTTTGATTTTTTCTACAATTACAGAACCTTCAAGGCCTGCATTCTTTGCAATAGTGCGAACAGGCTCTTCTAAAGCTCTCTTAATAATCTCAACGCCGGTCTTCTCGTCGCCTTCCGCTTCGATGGTATCTAAAGACTTAAGGGCATCTAAGAAAGCGGTACCACCGCCGGCTACAATGCCTTCTTCTACAGCGGCACGGGTAGCAGAGAGTGCGTCTTCGATGCGAAGCTTCTTCTCTTTTAATTCGGTCTCCGTTGCGGCACCTACTTTAATAACGGCTACGCCACCTACAAGCTTTGCAAGGCGCTCTTGTAGCTTTTCTTTATCGAATTCTGAAGTAGATGCGTCGATAAGGGTGCGAATTTGCTTCGTTCTATCTTGAATAGCTGCTTTATCGCCATCGCCATCGATGATGACTGTAAGATCCTTCGTCACTTTCACTTGGCGGGCAGTACCCAGCATATCTAATGTTACGTTCTGGAAATCAAGTCCTAAGTCTTGGCTGATCACCTGACCGCCTGTTACAATGGCAATGTCTTCCAGCATGGCTTTTCTTCTATCGCCAAAGCCCGGTGCCTTCACGCAAACACAGTTGAAAGTACCACGAAGCTTATTGACTACGATGGTGGCCAGTGCTTCTGATTCTACATCTTCTGCAATGATGAGGAGCTTGCGATTCTGTGCTACTACTTGCTCTAAGATAGGTAATACTTCTTGAATAGAAGTGATTTTCTTATCGGTCATTAGGATTACCGGTTGATCTAATACAGCTTCCATCTTATCTGTATCCGTTACCATGTAAGCGGAGAGATATCCTCTATCAAACTGCATACCTTCAACAACATCGAGTTCTGTACCCATGGTCTTGCTCTCTTCCACGGTAATAACGCCGTCTTTGCCGACTTTTTCCATGGCTGAAGCGATGAGCTCTCCCACATTAGGATCGGCAGCAGAGATGGATGCAACTTGTGCAATACGCTCACGATCTTCAATGGGTTGGCTGAATCCTTGAATCTCTTTTACAACGGCTTCTACGGCACGCTCGATGCCTTTTTTGATAATCATGGGGTTGGCCCCTGCCGTTACGTTCTTTAAGCCTTCTCTGACGATGGCTTGTGTCAGTAGCGTTGCCGTCGTTGTACCATCACCGGCAATGTCTTGAGTCTTATTGGCAACTTCTTTTACCAATTGAGCACCCATATTCTCGTAAGGATCTTCCAGTTCAATATCCCTTGCAATGGTTACACCATCATTGGTGATGAGGGGAGAGCCGTATTTTTTGTCGAGGACAACGTTGCGTCCTTTAGGTCCTAAAGTTACTTTCACTGTATCTGCTAATTTATCGATACCTGCTGCCAAACGGCGTCTGGCATCTTCTTGAAACATGATTTCTTTTGCCATGATTGATCTCCTTCTTTCTTCTATTCGCCTTCAATAATTGCCAAAACTTCAATTTCTCTAACAATCATAAATTTCTCGCCTTTAATCTTCACTTCTGCACCGGCATACTTATTGAGAAGTACCGTATCGCCTACAGCAACTTCCGGTAAGACTTTGACGCCATCGATATAGCGACCTGTGCCTACGGCCAGTACTTCTGCTTCTTGCGGCTTTTCTTTTGCATTGTCGGCTAGTACAATACCCCCTCTTGTAACCGGCTCTCTATCAATCATTCTAACTAAAAGATTGTCGCCTAAAGGTTTAATGTTCATTCGTGAATCCTCCTATGTGTATAATCCTATTGATTTTATAGACTTATTTAGCACTCTTTGCTTCAGAGTGCTAAAAATAGTTTACCTTCTTTAGCCTTGATTTGTCAAGATATCTCACTGCTTTTCTCATAAAAACCTGAAAAAAATTCACAGAATTTTCATGAAGAATTAATCTTTATGGATGCGCTTAAAGAGCTCTTCCAGCGTCATTAAGGATACGCCTAAAGCGACAGCTTTGTCGTACTTACTTCCGGCATCTTCTCCATAGAGGACGTAGGATGTCTTCTTGCTGACACTTCCTTGCACTTTGGCACCGTGGCTTTCTAATAATGTCCGTGCTTCATCCCTGGTCATGCCCTCTAAAGTACCGGTAATTACAAAAGTATCTCCAAGAAAGGTTAGAGATTCTTCTTGTTTTTTTACCATAGTCATCTGAAGGCCCGCGTCTTTTAAAGATTCTATGATCTCTAAGTGGACCTCACTCTCAAAAAAAGCAATCACTTCGTCGGCCATCTTATCGCCAATCTCGGGGAGGGCTGTGAGTTCTTCTTTGGTTGCTTTTTCGAGGGCATCCATACTAAGAAATCCCTCTGCCAGAATCTTGGCACTCCGAACCCCAATCAAAGGAATCCCCAAGGCAAAGATGAGGTGATGGAGAGGTCTTTCTTTACTTTCTTTGATACTTCTCAATAGATTATCTGCCGATCTTTCCCCTTGCCTATCCATAGAGAGAATGTCTTCTTTGGTGAGGCGATAGAGGTCGTCTAGTCTTTTGATTTTGTTTTCTGTGAGGAGTTGTTCTACGACCTTTTCTCCCAGGCCATCAATATCCATGGCGCCTTTAGAAACAAAATGTATGATCCCTCTAAGAACTTGTGCGGGGCAAGAAAAACCATTGATACATCGAAGGACGGCTTCGCCTTCTTTGCGAACCACCTTGGTGTGGCACGCAGGACAATGGGCTGGCATGGTGAAGGGGACTTCATCGCCTTTTCTTTTATCTTTCACCACGGAGACAACTTCGGGAATGATTTCTCCCGCCTTGCGTACGATGACGGTATCACCGATACGAATGTCTCTTTCTTCTATAAAATCTCCGTTATGGAGCGTTGCTCTTTGTACCGTGGTCCCTGCTAAAGTTACGGGACTGAGATTGGCCGCCGGCGTGAGGGCCCCCGTGCGTCCCACTTGTATATCGATACTGAGAAGGGTCGTCTCCTTCTCTTCCGGTGGAAACTTATACGCAATGGCCCACTTGGGGACTTTACTGGTGTAACCCAGCTCCTCTTGTAGAGATAAGTCATCGACTTTAATGACGATACCATCGATTTCGTAGTCCAGTGTATGGGCTTTATCTTGCCATACTTGACAAAAATCAATTACTTCTTCAATAGAGTGGCAGACTTTGGTGTGAGGATTTACCGCAAAACCAAAATCCTTTAAAT
>CAYJGI010000125.1:0-4006 GCA_964369705.1 uncultured bacterium | reverse complement strand
CCCTACCAAAGAGGATCGTACCATCAATATAGGGGTCGTTGTCAAAGACAAGGGGACCTGTAGTGGTAAAGTTGCGTAGCCTAATAGCTGCAAAGGCATTCTCGCCAGCTGTAATATCACCGCCATCAATAACGTAAGAAGCACCGGAAACATTACCATATAACACAACACCATCTACACCCCTGGAGGTGTTTTCCTTGATTGTAGAATCTTTCAAGAGAAGGCTTGTTCCTTGTTGCATCACGATCGGTGCAGCAAAATCTGTAACATACTGGGAAGGAACATCGGGTAAATCCAAGTCGTTGCCCGTCATGGTGACATTGGTGAGGGATAAATCCTCTATGGCCACATAGACGCCGGCAGCCCAGTTATGGGAATTCACGAAATTGTCTTCCATGGTGGTGCCATTTAGTGTAATACCACTGACCGCTCTATTGAAGGAAAAGTCGGCAAATAAAGCAGCGGCAAACCCATTGGCACCTGTTGGTACATTATTCACCGTATTTTTAGAGAGTAGTCCTCCCGTCATATTGATTGGGCCACCCTGTGCATTGGGGTTCATGATTACGGCACCGAGATAATTGGTGTTTACCGTATTATTAGAGAATAGGGTTTTGTTTTTTTCTGTTTCATTGATCGTCAGATCACCACCGGAATTCAAAATAATTGCTGCTTGTCCATGGGTAGAATTATCGGACACGGAATTACCGGTAAAAACACTATCGGTTATCGTATAATCAGTACGATCATGGCCTATAATGGCAGCTTTAGTTTGGGACTGAAGAGTATTAAGGTGAACTTTATTATTAATGAATTTCGTATTGTTAAGTTCTGCGCTCCCTAAACCGGTATTCAAAATACTGGCCATATATTGGTAATTCGGAGTAGTGGGAGCAATAGAATTATTTTCAAAAGTAACATTATTAAAAATGGCAGTTCCTTGGGAAGCAAAACGAGCAACGGCTTGGTAGGAGTTGTAGACTGTTTGATCTACCATATGGTTGTCTTTAATAACCGTATTTTCTACAGTAAGGTCGATGTATTGCATTCCATCGCTTCCTACATTGAAGGAGCTGGCCCCTCCCCCTTCGTTATTCGTAAAAAAGGAATTTTTGATTACAATATAATTGAAGGCATCATCGCCACTGACGACATAGCGGTCTTTACCACGAACGAAGAGAGGCGCACCATTATAACCACCAACGGTCCCAAAATCCACCAAGTAAGGCGTGGCATCGGCGTTTTGTACTGTGACGTTATCCATAGTCAAATCACCGCCATAGACGGAGATTCCGGGGCCACCGGCGGCATCGATGGTGATGTTCTCGATCTTAAGGTGGGCTCTTTCTAATTCATCGGCGATAACGACGATGAGAGAACTATCGTACTTATCGGCCGGGTCATCGGGATTTCCCGGCAGACTACGACTAATGGTGAAGTGCTCTCCCTCGGCGGAGCGAAGGGTGACTGTTCGATCGGGGCCCTCAGTACCATAAACATCATAGGCACGGAGGTAGAATTTTTGGACTTTAGTCGGTGTATCGGCGTTACCCACCGGATTGGCACCATCTGAAGGATCCACTTGGATATCTTGATATAAAGTAAAGATATCGCCATCGGCGGCTGTATTAAAAGCAAGGAAGAAAGCCTCCATCGTCTCTAAGTTGGTTACATCACTACCACGGGTTAGTGTGGCGATGGTATTATCTGTAGGTGCATTAAAAGACTTCTGAATTTCTTCAGATTTAAGAGGACTCCCATTTTCTAATGATACGTCCCCTTCAGAAGGATCCATCGATGACAATTGATAGATGCCTGTGGGCATTAAAGACATTGTCAGAAGGGTACACAAAACTACACAAATAAATTTTTGTAGAATATTTCTTTTCATATAGCAAAACTCCTTAAAATTTCTTTTCTTTCTCTCTCTATCATAATCATACAACAATAATTTACATATTTCAACAAAAAGTAAGTTATTAGAACTAATGGAAATTATTATACTTATAAACAGACTGAAAAGTAGTGATAATAATCTCACTAAAAACTTAAATATTTATACTGTTGTATTAAAAAACATTATAATTCATATAAAAATCAGGTAAAAACAAAGAGATACAGCAGATACGATACAACAATCATGTTATATAACATACTTAAAATTAAACATATTAATGTAAAAAAATTCAAAATCAACGTACTTATATTATAATAATTTTATTATATTGAATCAATAAAGTCAATAATAATTGAAGATACAACAATTTTCCATATGTGGCAACAAATATTTGTTAATAAAGAAAATGTATAAATATTCCAAATACTGTCAATTGCTTTCTATAATTATTGCTTATTTGACTTTCCCACCGGATGCGTTATAATAAAAACATTAAAACAATTTTTTTTGATATGAATTAATTTAACTTGCAAGTCATAGGCTTAGACGAGGGAAATTGAAAAAAGTTCCTTACTTTTGATGAAAAATGTATGAATTTATAACTTTTTTTATTTTAGTGTATAAATAAATCAAGGACAAGAAAAGGAGAAAACAATGGAAAAAAACAACAACAGAGCCAATCCCATGCATCCTTCCGGGCGAAAACCAGCAAACAAAATAGCCAGTCAAAAGGGGCATGGACTAAATACATCAACCACAACAAAAAACAATCATGCCACCGGCCACAACAAGAAAATCGCAAAGATCTTAGTGCCCATGCTTATGGTCATCATTATTGCCGGCATTTGGTTCATGCAAAACCGTAGTGTAGAGCCACAGGAAGATCACTTGGAGTATCCTCTTCATGTCGATCACATCAACATCGAAGCCTTATTAGCCTACGAAATGCCCATGATTATTGACTTTGGCGCCGATGAGTGTGATCCTTGTAAGCGTATGGCACCGGATCTTCAGGAAATCAATCTTGAGATGCAAGGAAAAGCCATCATACAATTCGTCGATGTTTGGAAAAATCCAACGGCATCCAGTGGTTTTCCCGTGGAGTTGATACCTACACAGATTTTTGTGTATAGCGATGGGACGCCCTATATACCTTCCGATGATTTAGATATCGATGCATCTTTTATTGTATATTCCCATCCCGATACCAATGAGCATCTCTATACAGCCCATCAAGGGGATCTCACCGCCGATGAAATGCGGGCTATTTTACAAGATATGGGGGTATCTTAATGGAACAGATTTTAGAGAGCATTTCTCAGCTGATAGAGAGGAGCACCCTCATTGCACCACTCTTAGCCCTTCTTGCAGGGGTCCTGACTTCCTTTACACCCTGCGCCCTATCCAGTGTGCCTCTCATTGTAGGTTACGTTGGAGGGAGTGGCGATACGACGGCAAAGAAGGCATTCTTATTGTCTCTTACCTTTGCTCTGGGCTCTGCCGTGACTTTTACGGTCTTGGGGAGCATGGCCTCATCCATCGGAAGATTGATGGGCGCTTACCAGACATGGTGGTACCTCATCCTTGGGATCTTAATGATGTTAATGGCCCTACAGACTTGGGGTTTATGGGAGATTATTCCCTCCAGCTACTTAGTGGCAAAAAACAAAAAAAAGGGATATAGCGGTGCTTTTATTGCAGGCATCTTAGGAGGGATTTTTTCTTCTCCTTGTGCTACGCCGGTTCTTATCGTACTTCTTGCCGTGGTGGCGGGAAGCGGTAGCTTCCTTTGGGGGATTTTGCTACTCTTATGCTACTCCTTGGGTCACGGCGTCCTTGCCGTTCTTTGCGGGACTTCAATCGGCTTTGTGAAGAAGCTATCCCAAAGCGAAAGCTATGGAAAAATCAGTGAGATACTTAAGATCGTCATGGGCATTGCCATGGCACTTGTTGGGTTTTATATGTTTTATTTAGCTTTTTAATTGCTTTAATAAAAGGGGATTATTCCATGAAAAAACAAGTGGCGGGAATTGGTTTTTTTGAAAGATATTTAACGGTTTGGGTCATTCTTTGCATGGTGATAGGGATTCTTATTGGGCGCTTTTTGCC
>CAYJGI010000124.1:0-4094 GCA_964369705.1 uncultured bacterium | reverse complement strand
ATACTCTCTTGTACGGGGCTTGAGATAAAAATCCTCTGTAATACGGGCCAGTACGGAGTAGTAATTAAGGACCGTAATAAAATAAATCGTATCATCTGAAACCATAAATTGATTACCGCCACCGAGTCTTGAATCGGTGATGAGCGTTTGGCCAAAACAGCAATCAAAGTCTGCAAAGAGTGATACAATATTATTGTCTAAATCAACGGTATATAAAGCATCATTACGCTGCACCATGGGACTGGTGTAAGGCAGGCCTGCAAAGACAACACGATCTTTAAAAAACCTCGGTTTTGCAATGGCAAAGGATTTTTCTCCTACAATGAGGGTGGGTTCAGTTGCTCCAAAAGTAGATAAGTAAAGTAAAGAATCTCGATCTTGTTTTTCCGTATATTTATCACAAGCAAAAACGATTCGCTTCGTATCTTCACAGTAATCAAATTCTTTAACATTGGCATCTTTAGGGCTCATAGGGTTAGATGTATTCTTTTTTAAATCAAATTAAAATAATTGACGCCTCTTCTTACTGATGAAACGCTGTCCTGAATACATATAGGGTAATTCGTCAATAATTTCAATGTTTTCCTTGGCATAGGGTGTACTGCAGGGTTCGCAGTTTGTAAAAGGAATCACTGGATTCAAATCAATGTTTGCAATAAAAAAGAACTTATCATCTCCTATTGGGCGCAATGAGCTTGCTGTAAAAGGCACAGTAAAGCACTCTTTGGCTTCACCACCGAAAATGTCAATGGTGTAATAGGTTGTAAGTTCAGATAGCGTTTCTTTATGATCTTTTTTGTTGCGGCGGGATGGGAAGATGATACGACTTGAATCAAGCCAAGTAAAGGTTTTGTCATCTCCTCCAGTGGTGAGCTGTCTGCAAGTATCGGTCTCTGTATTGATCACATACAAATAAGCATCATACCCACCTAAGTCTTCTTTGGCCTTTGAAGCAACGAAGGCGGCATGGCATCCATCGGGTGCAAACTGAATGTCCGATAGGAAGTGGTAGGTCTTAAAATCATCAATCCTTAATGGGTTCATGGGCATAGTACCTCCTTTATGTTATTAATATAATAATAAGGGAAATTCATAATAATTGCAATAATTAAATTGATTATATAACAAAACGTTATATTATACGTTTTTATTGTGATTGTGGTCTAAAAATGGTACACTACTTAAAACGCCTAATATCTTGGAGGAAATCATGAATAATCAAGAAAACACATTGAATGAAACAATCATCATTAATGGTAAGATCCTGACCATGGAGAGAGATGAAGTTATTGATAATGGCTATGTATGGCTACAAGATGGCAAAATCAAATCCGTCGGTGCAATGGACTCGTTAAAAGAA
The DNA here is from genome assembly GCA_964369705.1 of uncultured bacterium. GTDB lineage: Bacteria > Bacillota > Tb-RUG-66 > Tb-RUG-66 > Tb-RUG-66 > CAYJGI01. The sequence continues at coordinate 2,734 of CAYJGI010000124.1, read as the reverse complement.
GTACCCTCTATCCATGTGGTCGATGCCATGGGTGGTTTTGTATTACCAGGATTTATAGATGCCCACAGCCATATGGGGATTTCGGAAGAAAGCGGAATTGGTGAAAAAGGAGAAGATGGTAATGAAGTAGTCGACCCAATTGTCCCACAACTTAGGGGAATCGATGCCGTCAATCCCATGGATATTGCCTTTAGTGAAGCCTTGAATGCAGGAATTACAACAGTAGTAACGGGACCGGGTAGTGGAGCGCCCATTGGTGGTCAGCTTTTTGCCATGAAAACCCATGGTCGCCAAGTAGACAAAATGGTGATTCAATCACCCATTGCCATGAAGCTTGCATTAGGGGAGAATCCAAAGTCTGTAGGTAAGCAAACAAACTCCAGCCCCTATACAAGGATGGCTACGGCTGCGCTGATTCGTGAGCACTTTAAAAAAGCAGATGAGTATGATCACAAAATCCAAAACGGAGATTCCGACAAGATGCCTGATTTTAATATCAAACTTGAGGCACTGTCCCTTGTTACAAGAAAAGAAATCCCTGCCCATATCCACGCCCATCGTGCCGACGATATCTTTACCGCCACCCGTTTATCTTACGAACTGGGGATTGATTATGTTATTGTCCACGGAACAGAAGCCCATTTAATTGCCGATGAACTGGCCGAGATGGGTGCAACGGTCATTACAGGACCTCATTTAGTGTCAAGAAGTAAGCCGGAAGTCATGAATTTATCCTTCGAAGGGCCGGCTATTCTGAATGAAAAAGGCGTCAAGATTGCCATTTGTGCTGACCATCCTGTCATCCCTCAAAAATACTTACCTCTTCTTGCGGGGCTTGCCGTCAAGCACGGTTTGCCTTATGATGAGGCGTTGAAAGCGATTACGATTTATCCTGCCGAGATTTTGGGCTTAGAGGATCAGATTGGATCTATTGCCGAAGGCAAAGACGGTGACATTGTGGTTTATGATCGTAGTCCTCTTGATTTACAGGCGGATACTGTGGCTGTTTTTGTCAATGGATGTCAAATAAAATAGCAACAAAACCACTGAAAGGCGATGGTGTAAAAACCATTGCCTTTTTATACTATTTTATACTATCCATTGTAGCTTTATTGAAGCTATGTATTTGAAACCATTTTTTATATTATTTTAAATAAAATGCGACAAAAAAATCATCTTCAATTAGCGTAAAAAAGGCATGAAATACATGTATTTTCATAGACATTTAATGGGATATTTGTTATGATTATAGAATAGAAATCATTTTAGAATAAAAGGATGATATCAAATGACAGAAAATAATGAAAATTTTATTCATGATATTATTGATGAAGACCTGAGAGAAGGAAAAGTCAAAGAAATCCACACACGGTTTCCACCGGAGCCCAACGGATACCTTCACATTGGAAGTGCGAAGGCTATTTGGATTAATCATTCCACTGCAAAAAAATATGGAGGAAAATTCAATCTTCGTTTTGATGACACCAATCCCGTTAAAGAGGATATGGAATTCGTCAGATCCATTGAAGAAGATTTGACTTGGCTTCTGGGAGAAGCACCGGATTTTATTTTTTACGGTTCTGACTACTTCCCAGAGTGTTACAAATTTGCCGTAAAACTCATTAAAGAAGGCAAAGCTTATGTTGATGATCTTTCTCCCTCTGAAATGTGTGAATATCGAGGCACTTTAACGGAACCCGGTAAGAATAGTCCCTTTAGAGAGCGCCCCATAGAAGAAAATCTTACCCTTTTTCAACAGATGAAAGAAGGCGCTTTTAAAGAAGGCCAACGGGTCCTAAGAGCTAAAATTGATATGGCTTCTCCCAATATGAATATGCGTGATCCCGTTTTGTATCGCATTGTTCATGCCCACCACCATCGTCAAGGCAATGACTGGTGTATCTATCCACTATACGATTATGCTCACCCCATTCAAGATGCTTTAGAGGGGATATCCCACTCTCTTTGCTCATTAGAATTTGAAAACCACAGACCTCTTTATAATTGGGTCATTGAGAATATCGGCTTTCAAAAAGAACCCCACCAGTACGAGTTTGCCCGCCTTAATATCACCAACACCGTTATGAGTAAAAGATACTTAAGAGAATTAACGGAACTACAAGTCGTCGATGGATGGAACGATCCCCGTATGCCTACTTTGAGCGGATTAAGAAGAAGGGGTTTTACGAATACATCTATTTTGGAATTTGTTAAGAGAGCAGGCGTCAGCAAAGCCAACAGCTTAGTTGATATTGATATGCTCTATAGCTGTATCCGTGAAGAATTGAATAAAGAAGCCTTTAGGCGTATGGCAGTATTAAATCCTATTAAGCTCACCATAACAAATTACGATGAAGGCGAAAAAACGCTAAAGATACCGAACCTTCCCGGCAATGAAGAAAGTGGCTTTAGAGAAGTGCCTTTTACCGCTGAAATTTATATCGATGCCGAAGATTTTGCTGAAGTACCACCACCAAAATACCAAAGACTAACCTTGGAAAAAGAAGTCAGACTCATCGGCGCATACGTCATTAAGTGTCACGAAATCATCAAAGATGATTTGGGTAATATTATCGAACTAAAATGCACCGCAGACCTTGATACATTAGGCAAGAATCCCGCCGATGGAAGAAAAGTCAAAGGAACCATTCAATGGGTCAGTGCCGCCCATGCTTTATCCATGGATCTTGCGCTATACGAAAATCTTTTTACCATTGCTAATGTCGGTGACATT
>CAYJGI010000123.1:0-4153 GCA_964369705.1 uncultured bacterium | reverse complement strand
GACATCATCTCTGCCATACAGTTTGGTACGGCAGAAGAACTCATTTCCTTTGTTCAGACGATACAAGAATTTAGCCCCATTGATAGCCATGTACTGCCTATTCCATGGGCAATGCCCGGCTATAGTGATCCCGTCATAATGGCTGCCGGTACTTTTGTGCAAGGTGCATCCATCGAATTAAGTTGCGATGCGCCTATTAGAGCGCCCTATGTGGCGTATTTACAAGGTGCATTGACGTATTATCACGGTCAATACGCCGTTACAGAAGCGGCACGAAAATTATCAAAAGGGTAGGGAAGTCCCTTGGAGAGAATCATGGTGTTTTGTTTTTCTAATGAAGATATCGGTACAACTCTGCATGGTTTTTTATCAAAAAAGCATTTTGCAAAAGGGCTTCTTAAGAGCCTTCACAAAAAAAACAAAGTGGTAGTAGGGGATAGGGCAGTCCCCTACTCTTACAAAATTTCAGAAACTGACCAATCGGTAACCATCACACTGAAAGATGATTTCGTATCGGATATTCAAAGTGTACCTATGGATATTGAAGTTTTGTATGAGAATGAGGATATACTCATCGTCAATAAAGATGCCCATATGCCAACGATCCCTTCAAGGATTCACCAAGATGATACGCTGGCAAATGGCGTAATGGCATATTATCACGGTGATTTTGTTTATCGCCCTATCAATCGCCTGGATCATGGAACCAGTGGAATCGTCATGATTGCAAAGAATCCATGGATTCAAGAGTTCTATAAACAAAACCCGCCTGAGAAAACATACATTGCTATGACCGAAAGCAATAAAATCCCTGATAAAGGCACGATTGTAGGCTATATCCAAAAAGAATCAATACCCGGTAGCATCAAAAGGATTGTCCACCCAAGTGAAGGTCAATACAGCATCACACATTACGAAAAATGGGATCAAAACAAAGACTATACCTTCTACAAAATCGCGTTAGAGACGGGACGGACTCATCAAATCAGAGTGCACTTCGAAAGTCTCGGCGTACCCCTCGTGGGAGATGGTATTTATGGTGGTAAGAAGGTTGATGATTTAAACCGCCAAGGACTTCATGCTAACCAAATTACTTTTGTGAATCCCATAGATGAAAAAATCATCACCATCACGGCACCATTGCCAAAAGACATGAAAAACGCCTTTTTTGGCCCCAAATAAAATAAATAAATTGATGTAGCGGTCAAAGAATTTATTTTAAAGCCCAAATGGGGCGTTTTTTACGGTATTCTTTTTGAGGTGTACAGAATATTAGCCAAATATAGATGAAAATCAATGAAAACGATAAAAAAACGACTTCTTTATAATAGAGGCCGTTTTTTTGTTTATAGAAACAAAATTAAGTAAAGTAAAAACTAAGTCACAAAAAAATAAAAAATAAACCAACATTGATAAGGGCGATTTAAGAACGGGATACAACACAGCTAAAATTTAAAATCAATTTAAAATCAAAAGGCTACAAGGCTACAATCATAAAAGAATAAAAAACTCTCCATAAAATATCTCATCAAAACAAAGCCTTTGATTGAGACTACTTTTAATCCGCTTTTCACTTTACATAATATATATTATGTGACGTTATCAATGTAAAAAACAAGGGAAGGCGCGATCCCTCCCCTGTGATTAATGTAGCGATTTTTTATTCAATAACAATTAGTCTCTAATGGCCAGCATGTCTGAGTGAAGCATGCTTCCTAAAAGTTGTAAAGCGTCTTTCTTAAATTGGTCTGCAGTTGCGTTTTCTGCTTGATGCCCTCTCAAGAATCCCCAGATTCCGTAATAGATAAAATACGTTGTTTGTTTTATACTATAACGTGGTACCAGTCTTTCGTACATTTTTGCAATATGGACTTCGATATATTCCAGTACGTAACGGGCAAATAGGTGTTCCACATACGTCAGTTCGTTCCATTCTCTTGATTTGAAGATTATATTATTATTAAAATAGGTATTTAGAATGCACTCTAATAGATTGGTATAATCTTGTATGGGGCAATTATTAGGGTTATTCTCTTCTTGTAGTTTTTCAAAATCACGATTTGCTTCTTCCATTAAATCTTGAAAAATCTCATCGATAAGCTCATACTTATCTTTATAGTGACTATAGAAAGTAATACGGCTGGAGTCAGAGCGCTCACAAATCTCTTTGACAGTAACTTTTTCAAAATTCTTTTCTGATAACAGTGATTTTAATGCTAATTTGAGGCCTTTTTTTGTTTTGATAATTCTTTTGTCCATGATTGATTCCTTATTTGATTTATTTATTTATTTATTAACTTGTTTATTTGCTTATGAGGGGTCTTCAACCCGTATGAGATTTGCGATTTTGACGGCACCCGGAATCATCTCCAGGTCTTTGATTGCTTGCTTTATGTGACTCTCTTGACATACGTGAGTAACAATAACCAGTTCTTGATAATCCTTTGGTGTTCTCTTCTGTAAGATAACAGCCACACTGATTTCATGATCATTAAAGATCTTTGTAACCATAGCCAGTGATCCCCGATTATCAGATACATGAATTCTTAAATAATATTTTGTTTCTGTTTGTGAAAAAGGTAGTAAAGGTAACTCCGATTGTATTGGTTTGACCCGTCTTTTTTGGTGTGTTTTTTTAATGAGGTCCATTACATCGCCTACAACGGCACTGGCTGTGGGAAGTTCTCCTGCACCTTTACCTACAAACATCGCTTCCCCTACTGCATCACCATTCACAAAAATGGCATTGAATTCGTTTTTGATAGAAGCTAAGGGATGATCCTTTGGAATCATTGTGGGATGAACTCGAAGTTCGATTCCTTTTGTGTGTTTTTTTGCTATGCCTAAGAGCTTAATGCAATAGTCCAGCTGTTTTGCATACTCTATGTCTTGTTTTGTAATCGTTGTGATTCCTTCAACATAAACATCTTTTAAATAAATATCGGTATGAAAAGCATGGGAAGCCAGTATAGCCACTTTGCGGGCTGAATCAAGGCCTAAGATGTCACTGTCTGGATTTAATTCTGCAAAGCCAAGGTCTTGTGCTTCTTTTAGACAAGGCTCAAAATCAACACCATCATCGGTCATATGGGTTAAGATGTAGTTTGTCGTTCCATTAATAATCCCCATAACCTCGTTGATTTCGTTGCCGGAGAAAGATTCGTCTACGGCTTTGACAATGGGAATTCCAGCAGCTACTGCCGCTTCATAAAGTAGCATAACATCTTCTTCATAGGCCATGAGTTTAAGCTCCGGCCCTGCTTCTGCGAAGAGGTCTTTATTGGCACTTACAATATGCATATGGCAACCGATGGCTTGAATTAAGTACTCTTTTGTGGGATGAATCCCACCCATCACTTCCACGATAATATCGGCACCACTATTTAAAATATCTTCGAATTTATCGGTCAATAAATGTCGATAAGAATCCAGCTCCGGCGCCCTTTGTTTGTTTAAGTTTTTGACAAATATCTGAGCGATTTCTATCTCTGTATCAATTTGGTTTTGAATATGATATTTGTTTTTTTCTAGTACTTTAATCACACCGGTGCCAACAACACCAAGGCCCAATAGGGCAATTTTTATTTTATTCATAAAAATCCTCTGTACTACTTAATTATATATGAATCTTTCTGTGTATAATATATCACATTAATATAAATAAATCAATGAAATAAAATGTTATTTCATAATTTTATAGTTCGCCGTTGAATTTGTATTTGACAAAATCGCCTTTGTCCTATATAATGATTATTGTTGTACAGGGGAGTAGCTCAACTGGTAGAGTGGCGGTCTCCAAAACCGTAGGTTGCGGGTTCGATGCCTGTCTCCCCTGCCATATCAAAAATCAAAGCAGATAGCAAAAGCTATCTGCTTTTTTTATGTGTTTTTAAAGTACCGTTCCACCGCTTAAGCTCAGTGTACTACCGGTTAAGTAGCGATGCTTGAAAGAGGCCAAATAAAGAACGGCTTCCACAATATCTTCAATGGTTCCCGGTTTCTTGATAAGAGAAAGGTCGATGAGTTTTTTACCTGCCTCTGTTTCGAATTCTTCTTTCGTCATATCGGTGAGGATCATCCCCGGGGCAATACAATTGACAAGGATTCCATGGGGTGCGCCTTCTTTGGCTAAGTTTTTGGTTAGTTGAATGAC
>CAYJGI010000122.1:0-4198 GCA_964369705.1 uncultured bacterium | reverse complement strand
TCTTAATACTGAAGTGGACGGCGAAACGGCAGAAGAAGTGGCGAAGCTTTTTGCAGAAGTCGTAATTGCCCCTTCATATACGGAAGAAGCATTGGCCATCTTTAAGAGTAAGAAAAACTTAAGAATCATGGTTATGGCAAAAACAAAAGAAGAAAGCACCCAAGAGATTAAAGTCGTCACAGGCGGTCTTCTCTTACAAGATAAAGATGATGTGGAAGTAACGAAGGAGCACCTCACCGTCGTAACAAAATTACAGCCCACAGAAGCGCAATTAGAAGAACTTCTCTTTGCTTTTAAGATCGTAAAAGAAGTAAAAAGTAATGCCATTGTCGTGACGAAAGACAAAGTCATGATCGGCAGTGGCCCCGGCCAAACCAATCGTGTAGGCGCTGCGGAAATTGCTTTTCAATATGCCGGTGATAAAGCCATGGGTGCAACACTGGCTTCCGACGCATTCTTCCCCTTTGGCGATACGGTAGAGAGCGCAGCAAAACAAGGGATCAAAGCCATTATTCAGCCGGGTGGAAGTGTTAGGGATCAAGAGTCCATCGATGCTTGCGATCGTTTAGGAATTGTGATGGTATTTACGGGGATTCGCCACTTTAAACACTAGGAGGAAAGCAGTATGAAAGTATTAATCATCGGTAGTGGTGGTAGAGAGCACGCCTTAGCGTGGAAAATCTCAAAGAGCAATCAAGTATCAAAAATCTACTGTGCACCGGGCAATGGAGGCACCGCTTCTTTTTGTGAGAATCTACCTATCAAAGATAATGATATTGAAGGCCTTTTGGCTTTCGCCTATGAAAACAAAATCGATCTCACCGTGGTTGGCCCTGAGGTTCCACTCACTGAAGGGATTGTGGATACATTCATCGCCCATGGACTTCGAGTTTTTGGCCCCTGTAAAGAAGCGGCAGAGCTGGAAGGAAGCAAAGCCTTCGCTAAAGATGTGATGGATCGTTTTCACATTCCTACGGCGGAGTTTAAGATTTTTGAAAGTGCCGACAAAGCAAAAGCCTACGTAGAAGGCTTACCTCATGGTGTCGTCATTAAGGCCGACGGCCTTGCGGCAGGGAAGGGCGTCTATGTATGCGCCACTAAGGAAGAAGCCTTAGAAGCCTTAGAAAAAATTATGGTAGAAAAACAGTACGGTACCGCAGGTGATGTTGTCGTCGTTGAAGAGCTCTTAATTGGGCAAGAAGTCAGCGTCTTAGCTTTCACCGATGGTAAGACCGTTGTGCCCATGGTATCATGCCAAGATCACAAACAGCTTTTAGACGGCGACAAAGGCCCAAATACCGGCGGTATGGGCATTATTAGTCCTGTACCTTTTTATACGAAAGAATTAGCGCAGACGGTGATGGAACAAGTCTTAATCCCTACAGTCAAAGGAATGGAAGAGATCGGTCGCCCCTTTAAAGGGATACTATACGCAGGTCTTATGATCACGGAGAAAGGGCCTAAAGTACTGGAATTCAATGCCCGCTTCGGAGATCCTGAGACAGAAGTCTTAATGATGTCTTTGAAGACCGATTTAGTTGATATCATGAACCATATTATCGATGGAACTTTAGAAGAAATTGATGTGGTTTTCGAACCTTCTTACGTGGCGAACGTAGTACTGGCTTCAGGAGGCTATCCTGAATCCTACGAGAAGGGTTTTGTCATAGAAGGCCTTGATACCCTTCCCGGCGAGATTGCCGTATTCCACGCCGGAACGGAGCTGAAGGGAGATGCCATCGTCACCAGCGGCGGTAGAGTCCTCAACGTGGTGGCAAAGGGAGAGACACTGGAGGGTGCCCTAAATACTATTTATACGCATATTCCTAAGCTGTCTTTTCATAATATGTATTATCGTAAAGACATTGGTAAAAGAGTATTATAAAAACAAAAAAATAAGGATTGAGGCCCATGAATTTAAGGATGACTGCTTTTTTTGTCTTGAGAGCCTTTTTGTTTGCTACAGTGATCGTGGCTTTGTGGTTACTCATAAGACGAAAAAAAATAAAATTTCATAAAGCAGGTTATACAGGGAAGATATTATGGCTTAAGATTGCTTTTGTATTTTACGTAGCGGCCTTGATTCAAATAACCGTATTGAGGGATTTTGATTTTTTGACCGACTTTCATACCCTGACTCGTTCCATGGACACCATAGAATTACGCCTTTTTTATACGGCGAATGCCGAAGGGACAGTGAGCCTTTGGCGCCAGATGTATCACGTCTTAGGAAATGTTGGTTGGTTTATCCCCTTTGGGTTTGCGGCGCCTTTTATTTATAAGAGATTAAGACCTTTGCCTTATCTTGTGTTCAGTAGCTTTGTTCTTTCTCTAACCATTGAGGCACTGCAGTGGCTACTGGCTACTGGAAGCAGTGATATCGATGACTTATTTTTTAATGTAATGGGTGCATTCATTGGTTGGGTGATTTACATGACCACTTGTGGCATCCGAAGCCTTGTGCGAAGCCGTGGCTCCAGCGACTAAAGCCACCGTAAAAACTTCGTAAGATTATCAATAAAACCTATCTTTTTTACTCATACTTAGATATAATGGGATAACGAGTCATGGGCATATGGAGGAAAGAAATTGTATGAAATTTGAAAAAGATCCAAAACACTTATCACTGGCCATTTATTTGGCGCTCAGCGGCATTGCCGTGGTTTCTTTCTATTTAATCGTAAGTCATTTTACCGTAGTCAAAAATACTTTGGGATTCGTTAATGATTTATTGATGCCTTTTACCATTGCCTTTGTCTTAGCATACCTCATGAACCCTCTGATGGCGTGCCTTGAGAATAAAGTCTTCTCAAGAATCAAAAAAAGCTCTAAAAAGATTTTCCGCAAGGAAGAGTCATCGACAAAACCACCCCGTGCAGTAAAAAGGCAAAAAAAATTAGAAAGATCTTACGCCCTGGTACTGACTTACGTCATTGTAACGACACTGACGGCGACTTTTTTTAGCTTGGTTTTGCCGGAGCTGGCCAATAGCCTCTTAGGGCTTATTGAGAATTTCTCAGGTTATGTGGATTCCACTCAAGAAATGGTCGATGGGCTGATTGATTGGCTACTTATTAATGTTCCTTATAACGAAGCATCCATTGAGCAATTCGTGAAGCCGGCAGGAGATCTCCTCACCCTTCTTACAGAGTATATGACAACACTATTACCCCATATCTATGATTCTGTAGTGCGTTTTACTCTTAACTTTATTAATGTATTCTTAGGGATTATCATATCTGTCTATATCCTATTCAATAAAGAAAGCCTCATGGGGCAATGCAAAAAAATCCTTTACGCCCTCTCGCCAAAAGAAAAAGCCAATGAAATCGTTTTTTGGACGAGAAAAACCCACACAACCTTCGGTGGTTTTATTAACGGTAAGATTCTGGATTCTTTTATTATCGGTATATTATGTTTTATCGGAATGATGCTCCTCAATATTCCTTATGCCGTCCTTGTGAGTTGCATCGTGGGATTGACCAATGTGATTCCATACTTTGGCCCCTTTATCGGCGCCATCCCCAGTGCCATTATTATCCTCTTTGTTTCGCCGGTGAAGGCTTTGATTTTCTGTATCTTTATCCTTGCCCTTCAGCAATTTGACGGCAACATCTTAGGACCAAAAATCTTAGGACCGAATATTGGTCTCACCAGTTTTTGGGTAATTTTTGGCATTATTGTTTTTGGTGGATTATTAGGACCCCTTGGATTATTCATTGGTGTACCGGTCTTTGCCATGTTCTATGCTTTATTAAAGCACTACTTAGAAAAACGGCTAAAAGAAAAAGGCTTGCCCACGGATACCGGGTATTTTACTAATCGAGATATAGAATAATAAAAGACGGTGAAAGCCGTCTTTTTTTTCAATAATCGCTATATTATATAATTATTGCCAAGCATCAAAAAAGCCTTTCACTATTTTTGATTCGGGTATATAATATAAGTGTCGAAGTTTTTAGTAATTTGTGTGATTTTGAATTACTGTGATGATATCATCAATGATTTTTGATGAAGAGAGGCCAAAAATGAGAAAAAAATTTATACTACCAACCCTGCTACTTCTTCTTGCCATCTTTACGGGCTACTTGGCCGCAGAGAATGGTCTCTTTACCAGTACGTCACCTTTGGATGGTGTGATTCCACCCATTGTTCTTGAAGCTACCGGTGAAGATCAAGGAGCTCAGCCGGTTTCAAA
>CAYJGI010000121.1:0-4275 GCA_964369705.1 uncultured bacterium | reverse complement strand
AAATCTTAACGTAATAAAAACAGAGTACGGTGACCGTAAATACGGTGATTTGCTTCACAAAATCATATGTCACAGTGCCATTTCTGTACTCCAAAAAATTATACACAGCATATCCGCAAAGTAGAAGCCCAATACCTAGGAAGAAATACTTAACCATCTTAGGCCATACTTGTTGCTGAAATAATACTCGACCTCGTATGTTCTTTTGTGCTCTTCTAATAAAAAAAGTGACAACAGTAAAAAGAACCCATGCACCAATAACAATATAAAAGAATATATTCGACATTATAAACTCCTTCTTCATCAAAAAATCTTTTGAAATCACTCCTTAAGGATATCAAAAATAAATATATTTGTAAAGGCTCTATCGGTTGTGGCTCTATATATTCGTACAATCATCTTGAAAATCATCGTAAAAAAGTTGAAATTTATTTCTGCTTTAAAAAACCTTTTGCTTGTAAGATTTTTTTTATCTGTGTTATGATAGAAGATAATGAGGTTGTCCTATGAAAATCGCTTTTATTAAAAAACGAAAAAACGAAGATATGCAAAAACGCATCCTAGAAGGTGGCATATACAAAACGCTACTCTTATTAGCCATCCCCATTATGATCAACAACTTATCGCAGACGCTTTATAGTTTTGTCGATTCGTATTGGGTTTCTAAGCTTGGCGATGAGGCCATGGCCGCCATCTCCTTCGTATGGCCCGTCAACTACCTCTTAGCGACGGTGGGTATCGGTGTCTGTATCGCAGGTACGGCCCTTATTAGCCAATACCTTGGCCGAAGGGACTACTACTCCGCCCGAAAAATGGCGGGACAGGTGGCTAGTTTTACCATGGTACTCAGTGTTGTTTTTGGTCTTCTTGGTTTTTTCTTGACTAATTTTATGATTACGTTAATGGGTGGAGAAGGTGCCCTCTTAGAATTAGGCGGTACCTATTTACGAATTTGTTTTCTTGGAATTCCCATTAACTTTATTAATTTTATTTACGCTTCTATTCGCCAAGCAGAAGGTGATACGGTTACACCGATGCTTTTTAGCTTTGGCAGTAATATCATCAACTGTATTTTAGATCCCATTTTCATCTTTAATTTAGATTTTGGAATTGCGGGAGCCGCCTATGCAACCATTATCGGATACAGCGCTTCGGCCATCATTCAAGTCTATCTCTTATTCAAATCAAAAAACGGAATTCATCTACGCCTTAAGGATCTTAAGCTTGAATGGCCCATCTTAAAGCACGTGAGCAAAATCGCTTTCCCCAGTATCATAGGCAACAGCATGTCTGCCTTAGGTTTTACCGTGATGATGAGTATCGTGGTAGGTTATAGTACCGCTACACTGACGGCACTCAGTATTGGTAACAAAATCACGGGACTACTGCAGATGCCAACCTTAGGTCTAGGCTCGGCTATCTCAACGATGGTAGGGCAAAACCTCGGCGCCGGCAATGTGGAGCGAAGTAAAGAAGCCGTCAAAAAAGCCTTGATTATGGCATCTTCCGCCATGGTGGTGGCTGCTTTGATTATGTTTGTATTTGCACCGAATTTTGCGGGGATTTTTACGAAAGAAGCGGCAACGCTTGCCCTTGCCGTTGAATACTTACGCTATGCGGGACCTATTGTTTTTCTTATGGTATTTCTTGATATTTATGGTGGTGTATTCCGTGGATCCGGTCATACGAAAAGTAATATGATTATGGAAGTAGCGAGGCTTTGGATCTTCAGGGTGCCTCTACTTATCGTAATGCCCATGATCTTTGGCTATATTCCAAAACTCATTTGGATCGCCATGATCCTTTCCAATCTCTTAACTGCCATTCTCTCCTACCTCATTTACCGCCGTGGAACGTGGCAAAAACCGGTGATTCGAAACAAGCAAGAAGAAGACCCCTTGGTACTATAATAAACAAAAAGGATTACGAACACGGTAATCCTTTTTTTTATTCATTATTGTCATACAATTTTAACGATTGAATATATTCTATTACATCACTCCTTTTGATGATATGGCTGGATTATGCTGAAGATTGAGGATAATCCAGCCTTTTTTCAACAATAATTCACATTTTTTGCTAAAACCTATGACTTTTGTTTGACCTTCATATCTTGATTTTGTAAAATAGAAGTGTATTACTTTTTTTGCAAGGGAGATGAAGTCTATGTCAGTCATCGAAATACAGCAACTTACGAAGCATTATAAAAACTCAAAGGGTATTTCCGATATTACCTTAGTGGTGCATAAAGGCGAGATCATGGGTTTTGTAGGACCTAACGGCTCCGGTAAAACAACGACCATTAAATGCATGATGGATTTTTTAAAACCCAACAACGGCCACGTCAAGATTTTTGATCAGACCATCTCAAAGCATGGCTCATTAATCAAAAACCACGTAGGCTACGTCCCTGCCAATATTCATTTTGATGGTGGTAAAAGAGTTCGGGAGCTTCTCGCTTATAATATGTCTTTTTATAGTGCCTATGATCGTTCCTATCTCAGAGAGCTTTGCCAAAAATTAGAAATCAACGTGGATAGCAAAGCCCACGAGTTAAGCACCGGTGAACAAAAAAAGCTGGCCCTTTTACTTGCCTTATCCCATAAGCCACAACTTCTCATCTTAGATGAGCCCACCAGCGGACTTGACGTCGTGGCGAAGGCCCGTTTTCTAAAAATCTTAAAGGAACTCAATCAAAGTGACGGCGTGACGATCTTTTTGTCCAGCCACAATCTCTCGGAGATTCAGACCCTTTGTAATCGTGTGGCCATCTTAGATAAGGGACACCTCATCGATGTTCGTAATATGAACGAACTTATGACGGGCCTCGGTAAAATCGTAAAGCTGGAAGGCACTGGCCTCACGCGAAATTTCCTGGAGCAATTCGGAACGCTGGATTCTTTTTCCGATACTGCGGCGACCCTTCGAATTGCCAGTAACCTTGTCCTCTTCCTCAAAGAAATTTTTCTTGAGATGCCCGGTATTAATGACATCACCATTGAAAACGTATCCCTAGAAGATAACTATATGGCAGAATATATCGAAAGGAGAAAAGTCAATGAACCTCTTTAGACGAGAATTAAAATACGGCACCAATATGGGACTATTGGCTGTAGCACTATTCGTAGAATTCTTTTTTACATTTTACTTAATATTCGAAAACGAAAGAACTGCTACTTTTATTACGCCATTCGTTGAAACTTTTGTCGACCCCATATTGCACCTCACCTTTGGCTTTTTTGCCGTGGATATGACTGCCATGCCCCTCACTTATCAATTGTATTTTATTGCCGGATTATTGTTCTCTCCTTTTTATTTTATGATGGGAGGATTTACCGGTGTTCATTCAATTTTGCGGGAAGAAGTCTCCGGCTCCATTAACTATCTCTATGGAAAACCCATCACAAGAAAAAAGCTTTTTGGATCTAAGCTCTTTGCCTTTATGGTTTTGTTTTTAGTTTGCGGTCTTTTGTACGGCCTTGGCTTTTTTGTTTTGGGAACGGTTGAAGGACTGGCCCTTGATATTGACGGACTGTTACTCCCCCTTGTTACTGCTTTTTTATACTTTTTTATCGGCGGTCTTTTCTTTTGGTCCGTTGGATCTTTCTCCGGTACAAAGACCCATCAAGTGGGAAGCGGAACTTTGCGTTTTATCTTTTTGGCCCTTTTATTAGGTGCCCTTTTTCTCTTCTTACCTCAGATACTCACCTTACTCACACTGATTGGCGTTGACATTACGTTAATGCCTTGGCTGATTCACTTCTTTACTACCGGTGTCTATTTTATTGCATTAATCATCTTGATGGCATTCTTAACTTGTGTCTTTATGCTCCTTGGTAAAGGTGCTTATGAAGTGAAAAACCTATAATATGGGTAGATTTTAATAAAAAATAGCAATTTTTTTACATTTTTTTTATTTAACACTTGAAAATAATTTTAATTACTATATAATAAAACATACCCTTAAAAAATGATACACATTCTGTTTACTGGAGGAACCATGACATCCATCGGTCAAAAGCTTATTTTCTTAAGACAAAAGAATCGTAAAAAGCAAAAAGAAGTGGCCGAACATCTTGGCATTACTCCCCAGGCCTATTCCCAGTACGAAAGAGACTTGCGCAAGCCCGACGCCCATAAGATTCGTCAGCTGAGTCAGTATTTTGAAGTATCTATCGATTACTTGCTGGGGTGCGATGCGGCGCCTAACGAAATCTTGCTTCTAGAGCCTCACTTAGAAAAGCTCGTAAGCCAATTGGCGGAGAAGCTATACTC
>CAYJGI010000120.1:3307-4277 GCA_964369705.1 uncultured bacterium | reverse complement strand
TATTGTTTTTCTATCTGTTTTAATGCCGCATCGAGTAAACGGCTTTTGCCTCTCTTTTTACGTTTACTTTCCTTACACTATCGTGTTAAAATAATAGTATAACCGATTAGGAGGTCACAAAATGGAAGATAGCAAAAGCCGTTTACTCGATGCGGCATTAAAACAGATAGAAAAACAATATGGTAAAGGTGCTATTATGAGACTGGGCGAAAATACGGCCATGGAAGTTGACGTCATTCCCACAGGTGCTTTGTCACTTGACTTAGCTTTAGGTGTAGGTGGCGTGCCAAAAGGACGTATTATTGAGATCTATGGACCTGAATCTTCCGGTAAAACAACTGTGGCCCTTCACATTATTGCAGAAGCACAAAAAAGAGGTGGGACAGCAGCCTTCGTCGATGCGGAGCACGCACTGGATCCCGTCTATGCCAAGAACTTAGGTGTGGATATTGAGAATCTATATGTTTCTCAGCCGGACACAGGAGAGCAAGCCTTAGAAATTGCCGAAGCTTTAGTGAGAAGCGGTGCCATTGATGTCATCGTTATTGACTCTGTTGCAGCACTCGTTCCAAGGGCAGAGATCGAAGGCGAAATGGGTGACGCCCATGTAGGTCTTCAAGCAAGACTGATGTCCCAGGCTTTAAGAAAACTGGCCGGTGTTATTTCAAAATCCGGATGTACAACGATTTTCATTAATCAATTACGCCAAAAAGTCGGTATTATGTTTGGTAATCCTGAGACGACTTCAGGTGGTATGGCCCTTAAGTTTTTTGCGACGGTTCGCCTTGATGTGCGCCGCGGTGAAATTCTCAAAAACGGAGATCAAATGGTAGGTAATGCCGCCCGTGTTAAAGTCGTCAAGAACAAAATCGCACCGCCTTTTAAGACGGCTATTTTTGACATCATTTACGGTAAGGGGATTTCTAAAGAAGGTGATGTCTTAGATCTTGCCGTAGAAAATGGCATCGTC
>CAYJGI010000120.1:0-3297 GCA_964369705.1 uncultured bacterium | reverse complement strand
GGTGCCTGGTACTCCTATGGTGAAAGACGCTTAGGACAAGGAAGAGAAACGGTCAAAAACCTCTTATCGGAAGATCCAGAACTCTTTAACGAATTAGAACAACAAATCAGAGAAAAATTCAATCTCGTAAAATAAAGACGAAGCAGGCATGGTGAGGGATTTGACAACAAAAAAGCGAATTCTTTTAGAACATAAAAGTCAAGAAGAGAGAGTACGGATTATTGAGACGTACGGTGCCCGCTACTTAGGACGCCAAATGCTGACACAAGCAGAACTGGAGAAGAAGCTCAAAGATCGCTTTGATCTCTCTTATGGAGAAGAAATCGCCGCCGTAATCAACAAATTTATTGAATACGGCTACTTAAATGATGCTTACTATGGCGAAGTCTTTGTAAAACAAACAAAAGGGTTAAAACCAATGGGTAAAGCCCTTTTAAAACAAAATCTAAAGGCAAAAGGCCTTACAGATGATGTCATTAAGGATTCTATTTCCCTTGTTACCGATGAAGATTATAAAACCATGATTCACACGCTCATCGAAAAAAAATGGAGAACAAGAAGACAAGGGGAATCCATTGACAAATGGAAGTCAAAAACCTGGCAGTTTTTGATGCGGAAGGGTTTTTCTTATGATCAAGTAAGAGCAGGATTGGCATCTT
This sequence comes from uncultured bacterium, assembly GCA_964369705.1. Lineage (GTDB taxonomy): Bacteria > Bacillota > Tb-RUG-66 > Tb-RUG-66 > Tb-RUG-66 > CAYJGI01. The sequence goes on along the minus strand of CAYJGI010000120.1, from coordinate 2,638 downwards.
TTGATCCCGGTGAATCCCTTGACAGTACTGATATATAGATGATACAATATTTAGTGGACATTTTCGTAGTGTATAAATAAAAAACTACGTGTTTGATTTAACCGCATTGCGGAATTTTTGAGATGGAGGTGATTGTCATAGAAGATTTATTAAAATATATTATTCCTGCTGTGATTGCAGTCGTAACTTTTGTCATTGGTTATTTTGCCAGAAAACTCATTGGCGAATCCAAGATTAAATCGGCTGAAGAACAAGTCAGAAAAATATATGAACAAGCAGTAGTGGATCAAGAAGCGATTAAGAGAGAAAAAATCTTAGAAGCTAAAGAAGAGACCCACCGCTTAAAAGCAGAACTGGACAAAGAAGTAAGAGAGCGTCGTAACGAAGTACAACAAAAAGAACGTCGCATTATCCAAAAAGAAGAAAACATCGATCGTAAAACAGAAGCAGTAGAAAAAAGAGAAGAAAAGTTACATGAATTAGAGCAAGAAATTGTAGACATCAGAAAAGATGCAGAAGATATCAAATCCCAGCAAGTTGTAAGACTGGAAGAAATCTCCGGCATGACCTCTGATATGGCCAAGAACATTATTTTAGACAAAGTACAAAACGAACTTTCCCACGACATGGCAAAAATGATTAAAACAATGGAACAACAAGCCATTGACGAAGGTGAAAAAAGAGCTCAACGCATCGTAGCAACAGCGATTCAGCGCTCTGCTGCAGACCATGTATCGGAGATGACTGTATCCGTTGTCAATCTTCCAAATGATGAAATGAAAGGCAGAATCATTGGTCGTGAAGGGCGTAATATCCGTACCCTTGAGACGCTTACGGGAATTGACTTAATCATCGATGATACACCGGAAGCCGTTATTTTATCCGGATTTGATCCTATACGCCGTGAGGTGGCTCGTATTTCCCTAGAGCGCCTGATTCAAGATGGACGGATTCACCCTGCCCGTATTGAAGAAATGGTAGAAAAAGCGAAAAAAGACGTGGAAGAAATCATCCAAGATGAAGGTGAAAAAGCAAGCTTTGAAACTGCAGTGCATGGACTTCATCCTGCAATTATTAAACTCCTCGGAAGACTTAAGTATCGTACCAGTTACGGACAAAACGTCCTCCGTCACTCCATTGAAGTATCTCACCTATGTGCCGTTATGGCGGCAGAACTGGGTGCCGATGTTCAACTGGCAAAAAGAGCAGGACTCCTTCATGATATCGGCAAGGCTGTCGATCACGAAGTAGAAGGGCCTCACGTTACCATTGGTGCAGAACTTGCTAAAAAATACAAAGAATCTCCACAAGTCATTCATTGTATTATGGCTCACCATGGCGATGTAGAAGCGACTACCATTGAAGCGATTTTGGTACAAGCTGCCGACGCCATTAGTGCCGCAAGACCCGGTGCAAGACGTGAAACTTTAGAAAACTACGTGAAGCGCCTACATCGCTTAGAAGAGATCGCAGAATCTTTCGATGGTGTAGAAAAATCCTTTGCCATTCAGGCCGGTCGTGAAATACGTATTGCGGTAAAACCGGAAGCCATTGATGATGATCAATGTATCCAAATTGCCAGAGAGATTGTTAAGAAGATTGAATTAGAACTGGAGTATCCAGGTCAAATCAAAGTCAATGTCATTCGCGAAACCCGTGCCATTGCCTACGCAAAATAAATTATTAAAACGGTGAGGGAACTCACCGTTTTTCATTGAAGGATGACGCTAAATGAAAGTACTCTTTATCGGTGATATCATGGGACGCCCGGGGCGCACCATGTTATCCATTCATTTAAAAAGACTAATAGAAGAAAATAACATTGATGTTGTAATTGCCAATGGTGAGAATGCCTCCGGTGGCAGAGGACTGACGCTTGAGACTGCCGATGAGCTTTTTTCTTATGGAGTGGATGTTCTAACCATGGGAAATCACGTTTGGGATCAGAGAGATCTATCACAAAACATCCATAAAGAGCCAAGAATCGTTAGACCTATTAATTTTCCCGAAGGTACTCCGGGAAAAGGCTATTATATTTATGAAAAAGGCCCCATTACATTAGCTGTTGTGAATGCCATGGGACGAGTGTTTTTGCAAGAAAACGACTGCCCCTTCCGCACCATTGAAAAAGAATTAAAACAGCTGAAGGGCATTACAAATCATATTATTGTTGATTTTCATGCAGAAGCCACCAGCGAAAAACAGGCACTCAGTTGGTTCTTAGATGGTAAAGTCTCAGCAGTTATTGGGACGCATACCCATGTCCAGACAGCAGATTATCGCCTCTTACACGAAGGCACAGCTTACGTCTCAGATGCAGGAATGACAGGCCCTATGGATTCATGCCTCGGCATGGAAAAAGAAGCGGTTATTAATAAATTCCTTTCACAAATGCCTGCCCGTTTTCAAGTGGCAGAAGGTAGACGGCAAATCAATGGTGTTATTATTACCATTGGAAAAGATGGAAAAGCTGAAAGCATTGTTCCTTGTAATCATTATGAATAACAAAAAAAGCCGTGAATTTTTCATGGCTTTTTTTTGCATCTATTATTATAATAAAAGAAAAAGGAAGTGATGAGATGTCGGTTTGGATCGGAAAACAATTAACGTTAACGCTTTGGGGTGAATCCCACGGAGA
>CAYJGI010000119.1:873-4332 GCA_964369705.1 uncultured bacterium | reverse complement strand
CATCGATGGGATCGGGTTCATTAATCACAATTTCTATTGTACCGCGATAAAACTCTCCTAAATAGCCTGAGATGGTAAGTCTATCGTCATGGCCATCATACTCAATACGCCCCATCGTGCCAAACTCATTACTGAGTGTCTCAAAGGTTCCACCATCAACGGTAATGGTGCCCGTTGTGACGCCGCCACCTTGATGGTCTATACGGTACGTGTAATCCTCATAGAAGGTAAACATGCTAAGCTGATCATCGGAAATCCATGAGCCAAGGAGAGGATGAATAGTGATTACAAAAGGATCCGGTGGCGATGGATTCAGTGAGTCGATAGAAAGAAATATTCCATCATAACCGGATATATGAAGTCCATCGGATACGGCATGGTATACGGCTTGATGGGTGTTTCCTGAGGCTGTTTGGAATTCAATGCCTTCACCTTCTGCTTTAAAGATACCGCTGTCTAAATTGCCGGTAGTCCCTTGTATTCGATAGGTGTAGTCCTCATCAAAAATAAAAATCTCCTCATATGCAGTAGAATACCAGCTCCCCAGTACCTGACCTACATAATCCGGTCCATCGGGATGATCGGGCGGGTCAGGCGTGAAGCTCTCGGCAGTATAATAGAATAATCCATCTACGCCTTCAATAGATAGCGTCTCTTCTTCTTTATCCCAAGCCCCAATGCTAATACTCTCTTCACTGTACTTGAGGTGGATTTTATCCTCTACCCATTCTACGGTACCGTGTAGTGCATTCGCACCGTGGGAGTATGCCGTGAAGGTATCATCTTCTTTAATATGGTAAGACAAAATCTCATCCCTATGTAACCAGTATCCTGAGATGTTTTTAGCATCTTGTGTTTTAGAATTATTGTCTTCAATATCGCCACTGCCCGTATTAGAACAAGCAGTCAGCGGCAATAGAATAATTAACAATACCATCATTAAAATCAACGTCTTTTTCATTTTTATCTCCTCTTTTCCATGGGTTTGATGATCATTTTCTTCTCGCCATTCAGTGGCAAATATACTTTTCATCTTCACTATCCTTTGTGGCATCAATGTATCAGTGTTTTATTTCCTTTTTTTTATTTTTCATCACGATTCACACCAAAGATAAAATCAAAAACCTTGTTGCTTATGGCGATTGCACCAATGGTAGCAATGATACCCGGTTTATAGGGTTTTGATATTTGTATATTCAATTTCCTGAGTAACTTTTTAAAATCTCTTCTATGCATGTAGCTTTCTAAAGTCAAAAACTCTTCTACACAAAAAGCATTTTTGAGTTTTTTGAGGTTACCAAAGATTAAGCGTTCATTAATCCCTTTGTAATCAAGCTCAATGAGTGCTCTGATATCATTCACTGTTAGCTTAATACCCTGATTCAGTGCCTTGGTTAATATCGCCTCGATGTCACCGATTAGATCTAATTGCACAGCAATGGTTGCAAAGTTTTTACACTTAGAAAAATCGTTAATGGCATTGGCCGCAAGTAATTTGTTATCGTCGGTTAATTCATCGAATCGCTCCAGATAGGCTTGCCATGTTAAAGGGCTGAATATTACTTCTTGATTGACAAGTTGCTGTAATTCATTCATATCAAGACTGTTACTATTGGTCATGTCCTCCAATTGATCATACGTAAAAGATTGTCTGGTTCCTTCCATTAATTCACTCAATAAAGTCGTATCAATATTAGAGGCAATTTCAGTAATATCTGTTGCATCAAGGATTAGGCCATGCTGTAGTCCATGTACTACTAGCCTTGTCGCATCCTCTTCACTCATGGATAATACAATATCATAAAAATCATGCATCCAATTCTGATCCTTTAAAGATGAAAAATCAACAATAGAAAAAACGCTTCGTTGTTGTTCTTCCTCCGTTAAATCATCAAAAATTTCCATATATTCTTCAAAAGATATAGAACCCATTGCCAGTGGATAGGTCATGTGAGCCTTTATCTCATGGGAGTGAAGCATACTGTAGTCTTGTAGATACACGAACTCATCGGGTGTAAAAGGTTCTTTGCACTCTGTAATCAATGTGATTAAAGTTTGTTCCGGTACAAATTCACATAGAGCCACCACATCCTTAGCACCAAAGACAACACCTTGCTTCTTAGCCCTCGCAATGAGTCTTGCTGCCCCTTTATCCCCTAATTCTTCGGCAATTTCAATGAGCTCTTCCATGGGGCCAAAATCATCTAAAGCCGAGATTCTACTTAATTGAGTACTCTCTGCCCATTCATAAAACTTCTCATAATACGCGCTCCATTTCATAACCCTTTCACCTCAGTACCCCTAGAATGATGATTATAAAATCCTATCTTTCCCTTACTAAAAGTCCTTACTTAATAATAGCGATAGATGGCAAACAAAGTCAAGAGATAACAATCATTCTATGAGGAGATGGGGACACTCCCTTAGGAAAATTGATTGCTTTAAAGTAAGGTTTTCAAATAAACAAAAAAGCCGGTAATCATACCGTCTTTTTTTATTTTGCACTAATGGATTATAATACCCTTCGACTTTCTATGTCCTAAGCGAGGCTTTTAAAATTTTTTTATCATTTTTCTTAAGATACCTCATAAATAGCACCATGGTAATCACACTATCAATCAGTATTCCGCCTCCAAACATTAAAGCAATGGATATCAATGTCGGTTGATACCAGCCTATTAAATAGAGGATATATAGGCTACCGTAATAAAAAATATTCACCAGTAGTGACTGCAGAAGCATTAAATCCGTCCTACCCACGGCATAAAAAAAACTGTCAAAAACATGGTTGTAAGCAAAGATAATATAAAATGGTACACTGATAAGTGTCAGCGAAATGATACTTTGATGATTTTCTAATTGTAGAACTGTCTCAAAAAAAGGCTCCCACCAAGGCATTGTCATAAACCATACCAATACGATCGCCGTTGTGATCCATAAATATGATGTTATTTTCTTCTTAATGTTACTGGTATCATGACTAAATTCACGTTTTATGATTTCTCCCAGTTGTAAGATAGGGACGAGTAGCCACGACCAGATAAAACCATTAGAAATCCAGTAGGTGCCTTGCTCTCCAACCATATTTATCAACCGAACGATCATCAACATAAAGGCGAGGTTTCTAACTAAGGTTTCTATCCCTGACATAATACTAATCTTCTTTAGCTCAAAAAACCAGTGGAAATGTACCTTCTTTTTTGAAAAAACGGTAACTCCGTCGTTCTTTAATAGCGTGATTAACAATAAAAAAAGAATGACCCCGCTTAAAATATTGGAATATGCCACACCATTAATGCCCAAATCAAGTGAAATCGGCAAAGAAGAAAGTAAAAAAACATCAAACAATACAGTTAAAAACACTTGACCCATCAAGACCATAATCATATGCCTTTGTTTTTCCAGTGTAATTAAAACAACGATGCATACTTTGATTAATAAGCCAAAGATATTGCCGAT
>CAYJGI010000119.1:324-863 GCA_964369705.1 uncultured bacterium | reverse complement strand
GGTTTGTTTGATGAGGTTAGGATCTTGACCCATCCAATGAATAAGAGGCTCCGCAAAAATAAATAATAAAATAGCTAATATCAAAGTTGCAATAAAAGAAATACACAAAATACTTCTTACTCTGTTCTCAAAACCAAAAAAATCCTTCCCCAATGACGATATAAAATAATATAAAGGCAAAATCAGGGATTCAATAACAATTTCGTAGATTAAGTGAACCCAAGATAATTGACTGGCAATGGTAAAGCCATCGCCCGATGGTAGTTGCCCAATCAAGTAAACTCTCAGTGTTGTGTATATGGCCGGCAAAAAAGCCATGGCTAATAATGTGTAATATAGTTTTAAGTTAATGTGGTTTAGTAAGTGTGGTTTTTTCATCAGTGTTTTCATAGGCGTTGTTGTGTATTCAATTATTGATATATTTTATATTTAAATTCCATCAAATTCTTTGGAGCACCTTAATGTCAAGCTCTTATTAAAGTATTTATTATTAAAGGGAGTCCAACTAATATACTGTATCCGATTTCTTCTTACATTAT
>CAYJGI010000119.1:0-314 GCA_964369705.1 uncultured bacterium | reverse complement strand
TCCATCAAATTCTTTGGAGCACCTTTATGTATGTCCATAATATTAATAACCTTTGTTACTGCATAATTATTATAAGCTTTCACCCAAATAACAACTTCGCCTAAATTAATTTTTCTGCTCCTACTTGTGTAATCAAAGCTACTCAATCGTTCTTTGGATGGCATTTCTGTAAAACCATATTTATATCCAATGTATTTTACTCTATCTTTATATGCATGAATAGAACGATTGCCGCAAGATGACCAGTGTGTGGTAAATTGATACTCTCCTACACCAATTGTAAAATCTCCATTATTATTCAAGAAATCAAATTC
>CAYJGI010000118.1:490-4347 GCA_964369705.1 uncultured bacterium | reverse complement strand
AATTCATGGCTCTCAAGAGTAAAGTACGAAAGCTCAAAGGCAATGAGATTCAGTTCGATTCTTTGATCATCTAAGGCTTGAAGAAGGGTTTCTAGTATATTTTTATCTTTCTTTTGTGTGATAAAAAGGCCTTCTAAAATGTGTTTTACTTTTACGGTAGCGTCCATGTTCATCCCGATTATATCGCTCGTGGCACCGTTGAGATCATGGGGAAGCATCGTCTCCATGGGGATGGAATAAAGCTTTCCGCAACCGATATTATTGATGGAATAAATACTGCTTACAATTTGCTCAACGACTTCAAGGCGTTTGGAATAATATTCAGTAAGTGCAATAATTGTGGCAAGAAGAGCACTGCCGAAGATGGCAAAACAAATATTTTGAACCCAGGAAGATGGCTGCACCAAAAGGGATGTAGTAAAAAAAATCACCGTCAAAACAAAGCTCAAAATCGCCGTCCTTTTATTTGCTTTCATAAGAGCCTCCCATCATAAAATCACAAGATATTAAAAACCCGTAAGACAAATTGTCCTACGGGTTTATTTTACTTTTAAAATACAATTAAATCAAGTGGAAGTCTGTTTGTCTGCCATTAATAAAGTAGAGCTGACCATCGACGAAGGCGGCAGTATTCTCTGCTTGTAATTTAATATTGGCATCCCATTCTGGAATATACTTTAAGACGGAAAGTTCAATGGCGTAGCAAGTACGATCATGAAGCTCAAAATCGCCGCGAATCGGTGCGGGAACACTGTATTCAAACATTCCCACAGAACCAATACCGGGCCCTGCTCCGTGACCGTAATTACCGATAGGGTGAGTGTAGATGATGGGGTGTACGTTTTTACTGCGGGCTAATTCTTCTGCCGCCGCTAAAATCTCGTTACCGGTACGACCGGCTACCATAGCTTCTGCCATACAATCTTGAAGGGTATTGGCGTCCTTTAGGGCTGCCTTTAAAGATTCCGGTGCTTCCGTCTCTCCTGGGCGAAGGACGTAACCGACTTCTTGGTGATCGGTGTGTAGTCCCATATACTTAATTCCTACATCGCACCATACAAGATCTCCCGGCATAATAATATTGGATTCGTGTAAGTCCCAAATTCCGGGATAGCCTTTTCTTCTGATTTGGAAATTAGGATTAAACCATGCAGGCACGCCAAGTTCCAGCATACGCTGTGCAATCCACCACTGCACATCAAGGGCTGTGGTAATACCGGGGTGAATGACCTTCTGTGAGAAGGCATCGTCCATGATACAGTGAATCACATTGGCGATTCCTTGATAGACGACGAGTTCTTCATCGGTGCGGGTCTCAAGCCATCTTTCTGCAATACGGTATGCACTCACCGTCTTTGCCATCCACTCTTCTCCTAGGGCTTTTTCTAAGTCTAAGAAATCAGAATGGGTAAGGCCATCGGCAAACTGGCTCTTCTCGCTGGTATTGATTGCGATTTTCTTTGGATTTTTTTCATCGATGAGTTGTCTTAAGGTCTCCCACTGGCTACCTTCGCTGGAAAAAGCAGTATAAAACTCGCCATAAGGGCCAAGCTTACGGCCTGCTATAAAGATTTTTTCGAATTCACCATTTGGATTTTGGAAGAAAACCGTCATCTTACCCATAGGTGTAAGAAGGGGGGAAGGAGTCAGCGTCATGATTACGGGATCTTGATTGTATTCTCCCCGATTAATGACGATCCACATATCGATGTCTTCTTCTTTCATAATTTGAGGAAGCACATTGTCTAAACGGTATTTCATCCACTTGTTTTTGATATCACCTTGTTGTCTGAGTGAAATGATACTGTTCTTTAGATCTGTATCATTGAGAAATTTTTTTCTTCTTAGAATTGCCATATTCATTCTCCTTCTATTTTTTTATACAAATCTATCTTAACACGTTTGGTCCTTTAAAAACATCTTTTTCACTATTATATTTTATTACATTAAAATAACATAACAAAATAAGGCAGCCCTAAGGGCTGCCTTATCAATTATTGTTCGTGATGATTCTTAGTTCATGAGACTTGTATCTACCATCATTCTGCTGATGATGGCTGCCACTTCGCCACGCTTAATGGAGGCTTTGGGGCTTAAGGTTGTAGAAGATGTACCGGTTACAAAACCATTAGCTACATTGTATCTGACGGCGTTCATGTAGTTTGCATTCACATCGTCTGCATCTTTGTAGCTATTAAGAGAAGTGGTGGCCGTTACATTGTGACCTAAGAATAGACCTGCATTGTATACCATGACCATGGCTTCTTCCCTTGTGATGTTTTGGTTCGGTAAGAATTTCGTTGTTCCAAGACCATTGGTTAAACCGTACTTCTTCGCTGTGGCTACGATATCGTAGAACCAGTTGTTGGTGTATACATCGGTATAACCGGGCACATCGGATACGGTGCCTAGGCCTAAGGCTTTGACTAAGATGGTCGCAAACTCGGCACGGGTCATGTTCTTCTCGCCTTCGAACATGCCATTACCCATTCCTGAGATGACTTTTCTGTTGGCTAAAGTCTGTACCACGCCACTGTACCATGTATTATTTAAGTCAGAGAGGCTGGCTGTGTAAGAAACAACGGTAAAGATGGTATTATCTTTGAGTTCCATAGTCTGACCAAGGAGCTGGTAGCCACCAATGGCAGATTTAAGGAAAGGTGTAATGTCTACATTACCACTCTCATCTAATGTCATGAGGATGGTTGCTCTTCTGTTGGTATCGTAAGAACTTGCCACATCGACGCTCACATAAGTCTCAAAAGATGGGATGCTGTAAGCTCTTCCATTGTAGACTACTCTTGCAGTGAGCTTAACGCTATCGGTAAGCTGTACAAAATTCTGTGTGCGAAGGGTGGTGTTAAGACGATTTTCATCGTAATAATCAAGGGACTCTGCTTCCATTTCGAAGGTTGCACTGGCTAAGTTATTGTAGCCAATCATAGCAGAAATCGCTGCTGTATCTACGTTTCTTGCTGGGATAGAGAAGGTAAAGCCATTTTGGGTGAAAGAAATCACTTCATTATTATTGGCTTTCGCGATCACTTCTTGTACCGTAAGTTGTGCTCCTGCCGCAGGGAATGTGGCCGTTACAATTAAAGTATTGCCTGCGCCGATTGCATGGGTTACGGTGGTTGCCCCTGCTACTTTGAAGCTATTGGCAGGAATACCGCTAAAGGTATAGCCCGTCTTTGCTGTTAAAGTAATGTTGGCGGTATAGATGCTATCCTTAACGAAAGTTAATGCGTAAGGGGTCCATTGTACAATACCGGTGAAGTATGTATTATCTGTTGTCTTTGTGACCGGTGTCTGACCGGCAAAAGGCTGAGTTACGCCTTGGATATCATACGCAGTGCTTGGAACTTGACTGCCTGAGGTGGTAGGGAAATATACATAGAAAGTAAGGGTTCTGCCGTCATTCGACACAGTAGGATTCATGTTATATGAATTATTAATGACAGTACCGCCAAATACTCGTAAATAGTTCACAGCATCACTCTGGCTAAATGTTGTGTTGCGGTTATTGCCAATTCCAGCCAGCAGATCTACTCTTGCCACGTAAGCGATGTTGGCTAAGAAATTACCACTCACTGGAATAAGCGGACTGCCATCAACCCATTGTGCAGATGTGTTAGTGGTATATAGCCAAGTAACACTTCCTGTGTAGTTAGAAGTATAGTTGTAGTTAAGGGCAGTTACAGGTGTAGCACCTGTGACGGGAGCCGTCACACCTTGTACATTATACTCGTGGTTCGGTACGATACCGTGGGTTTGTGAAGTTGCATAATAAGTGAGTACCACTTGGATTGTATTATCGTTATTATATGGATTGGTTGTCGTGATACTGGATAGATTAG
>CAYJGI010000118.1:0-480 GCA_964369705.1 uncultured bacterium | reverse complement strand
TCTTGCATTTAAAGTCACTTTCGCTTGATACTGTCTACCAAAATCAAAGGTATTCATGTATGCTGTATACTGACCACCTGTAGTTGCTGCGGAAGGATGAAGCTCGGTAAGCTCTGTATTAAAGTTCGTACCGTAGTACCATTGCACCGTCGCGGTATAAGCGCTATTTGTTGGTAATGTGCGGTCAGGAATCGCACCGGAAGAAGGTGCATCTAATTGAATCACATTATCAATGGTAGGTCCTGCTGTATCGGGGAATGTTACATTAACGACCAAAGTCGTACCGGTTCCAGCTGTGTGATTCGATGAATCTTGATCAGTTACGTCAAAAGCATTGGCTACTATACCATCGAAGGTATAACCTGGCTCTGCCGTCAGTGTAATGACTGCAGAATACACGGTATTGGCTTCAAAAGCACCTGTATGAGCTGTATTACCCTCTTTCCACACCACTGTGCCTGTATATTCGTTTGTTTCCGT
>CAYJGI010000117.1:260-4350 GCA_964369705.1 uncultured bacterium | reverse complement strand
AGTATAAGTATCGCTACTTCTATCAATAAAGATGGAGATGGCAGGGTCATCAAATAGGAGCGTTGCGACAATAATAATAATCGATGAAACGGTAACAATCCTGAAGCTCTGTTTGACGACTTTTTTGAGGCCATCGTGAATTTCTTCACCGTATTTATAAGAAACAATCGGAGAAACCCCAATGGTATAACCAAAATAAATGGCCGCTTGAAACTGCTGTATATAGAGAATAACGCTAATGGCTGTGACTCCCGCATCACCGACTAAAGCCATCAAAGTAAAATTGTAAAGAATGGTGGTGACGGAAGAAGCTAAAGAATTAATCATCTCCGACATTCCGTTGGACATACTCTTTAAGAGGTGTTTGCCGTTATATTTAGGTTTTACAAAATGGAGAATGCTTTTTTTGTTACATAAAAAATAAAACATACCAAATAATGCGGGGATACAATTTCCAATCCCTGTGGCATAGGCGGCACCGCTGATTCCCATATCAAGAAAATCGGGAGAAATGAAGAAATAATCGAGTACGATATTGGTGATACCACCGAAAATAACCAACAAAAACCCAAGGCCTGGCTTGCCCGCAGTAATTAAAAAAGACTGAACAAACATCATAAAAATAACGGGAACCACAAACCACATCAACGCCAGCATATAATCTCTGGCATAAGGGTAGACATCTTCGCTTGCTCGAAGAAGCCCTAAAATCTCATCGGAGAAAAGCAGCATCACTGCCGTAATCAAAAAGCCTAACAAAGCCCCGAGGCAATAAAGAACGGTGAGTAGTTCGTTGGCTTCTTTTTGTTTTTTTTCGCCGAGAGATTTGGCAATAATGGCATTACCACCGGTGGCAAACATCAGCCCCACTGCCATAATAATCCCATAAAGAGGGTATACAATGTTGATGGCAGCAACACCATCTTCACCCACTAATTGAGCAACGAAGATACCGTCTACTGTGATATACGTCGACATAAAGAGCATCATGAAGACAGTGGGCAGCGTGTACTTTAAAAGGGACTTCATTGTAAAATTTTGTGCTAATGGGTTATTCATGGCTTGTTTCCATCCCATTGTATGCCTCGGCAGAAAAATGAGAGAGTATGGCAAAAGCCTTCGTCACTTCTTCTTCTCCATAAATCTCAAAGAGGTGGCGAAGGGTTTTGATTTCTTTTTGTAAATGTGCTTCCGAATAATAATCATTCAAAGGATGAATGGATAAATAGTGCATCCGCTTATCGGACTTGCTTTGTGTACGCAAGACGTAGCCTTTTTTGACGAGCTCTTGGATTTTTTGTGTGACGGAGGGACGGCTGACTTGCAAGAGATCTGCAATATGGGATGAGGTGTATTGATTGGGGTGGGCACTGATAATATTGAGATATAGCGTATCGTGATAGCTTAATGGTTGATGTTGATTTTTCTTTGCGGCTTTTTTTAATTCTTCGATGGCCATATCATGAAAAAATTGATTTAATAGCTTAATGATTTCTAATTCCATGGAATACTCCTAGTTATATAGTTAAAATAATTATTTTAACTTAACTATATTGTATGCTAAAGTCTAAAAAAAGTCAACAATCATGATAAACAAAAAAAGTCGACATATAATAGTCGACTTTTTGTAAGTTATAATCTTGATTCAAAATCATCATAGCCAAAGGATTTTATGACATTCATGGTGCCTTCTCGATCTACATAAATGATATCGGGCAAATTCATGCCATTGAAGGTATTCGTCTTAACCATAGAGTAGAGGGCCATATCGGTAAAAGTCAATCGATCACCGATTTTTAACGGTTGATCGAAGGAATAAGTACCAATCATGTCTCCGGCAAGGCAGGTAGGGCCTCCAAAATGGTAGGTGTTGGCTTTAGCATTCTCTTCTCCGCTTCCTAATATGTGGGGCCTATAGGGCATCTCTAAGACGTCGGGCATATGACAAGCGGCGGAAGTATCCACGATGATACTCTCCGGTGTATTGGGGATGATATCAAGGATCGTCGTGACTAAAAAACCGGTATTTAGCACCACGGCTTCACCGGGCTCCATATAGAGGGTGAGGTGAGGATAACGGGCGGAAAAATCCTTTAATATATGGATCAATCCTTCAACATCGTAATCTGCCCTTGTGATGTGGTGACCTCCACCAAAATTCACCCACTCTAATTGGGAAAAAAGGTGACCGTATTGCCCTTCAAATACTTGTAGAGTCTCTCTGAAGGGGGTTACGTTTTGCTGGCACAAAGTATGAAAATGAAGGCCACTGATGCCATCCATAGCATCTTCATCGAAATGGGCTTTCTTCACACCAAGACGACTCATTGGACTACAAGGATCATAGATGGCGTGTTCTGTCCCTTGGGTACTGTACTCGGGATTAATCCGAATGCCGTAAGACTTACCGGCTTCCTGTGCTTTTTCTTGATAGGTTTTCCATTGGTTAAAAGAATTAAAGACGACGTGATCGGAGAGGGCTAAGATCTCGTCGATTTCGTCGGGTCTGTAGGCCGCACTGAAGGTATGAACTTCTCCTTTGAAGTATTGTTTGGCAAGTTTTGCTTCGTGGAGGCCACTGGCGCAGGTCCCTTTCAGTATTTTACTTAATTCACCATAGGTATGATACATACTGAAGGCTTTTTGTGCCAGCAGGATTTTGACGCCTGTTTCATCCATGATATATTTTAAGATGGCGAGGTTTTGATCGATCAGTCTTTGGTCGACGATAAAAGCCGGTGTTTTAAGTGGTGCGTAGGGCATCATACTTAATCAACCAGAACGGGATTAAAATCTTCTTCCCAAGGAAGACCCCACTCATTGAGGGCATCCATGAAGGGATCTGGATCCATCTCTTCCATATTAAAGACGCCGGGTTTTTTCCAAAGGCCCTTTAAGACCATCATGGCACCAATCATGGCAGGAACACCCGTTGTATAGCTGATGGCTTGAGATTCTACTTCTTTATAAGCTTCTTCGTGATCGCAAATATTATACAGCTGATACGTTTTAGGCTCACCGTCTTTTACACCCTTAAAGATACAACCAATATTGGTTTTGCCTTTGGTACGGGGACCTAAAGATGCGGGGTCCGGAAGGACGGCACGGAGGAACTGCAAGGGAATAATCTCTTGACCTTCAAAAAGCACGGGCTCAATGGAGGTCATACCGGTGTTTTGTAAGCACTCTAAGTGGGTAAGGTAGCTCTGACCAAAGGTCATAAAGAAGCGAATTCTCTTCAGGCCTTTGATATGTTTTACGAGGGACTCTAATTCTTCATGATAGAGAAGATACATATCTTTAGGGCCAATGCCTTTGAAGTTATATTCTTTTTTGATTTCCATGGGCTTTGTTTCCACCCAGTTGCCATTTTCCCAGTAGCGTCCGTTACTGGTGATTTCTCTGATATTGATTTCGGGGTTGAAATTCGTAGCAAAGGGATAACCGTGGTCGCCACCGTTGGCATCTAAGATATCGATTTCGTGGATTTCGTCAAAATGGTGCTTTTGAGCGTAGGCGGAGAAAACGCCTGTGACGCCGGGATCAAAACCACTTCCTAAAATGGCGGTGATACCCGCTTCTTTAAATCTTTCTTGATAAGCCCATTGCCAAGAATACTCGAACTTGGCTTCGTCCTTAGGCTCGTAATTGGCCGTATCTAAGTAGTCCGTCTTTGTGATGAGGCATGCATCCATAATGGTGAGGTCTTGATAGGGGAGCGCTAAGTTGATGACGATGTCCGGCCTAAAGGACTCAATGACGGCAACGACATCTTGTGTGATGTCGGCATCTAGTTCACAGGTATGGATGATGGTCTTAGACCCTTTTAATTTTTCTTTAACGGCATCGCATTTTGATTTTGTACGGCTGGCAATCATAATCTCTTCAAATACTTCACTATTCTGAACACATTTGCGGATGGCAACACCTGCCACACCGCCACAGCCGATGATTAATGCTTTTGGCATGTTATTTTCCTCCTAATAGGGATAAAATGAGTTCTCTTAACACTTTTCCTGCTGTGGCAGTACTTCTGCCATTGGGATCATAAATGGGGCTTAATTCATTGATATCGGCACCTACAATAGTA
>CAYJGI010000117.1:0-250 GCA_964369705.1 uncultured bacterium | reverse complement strand
CGAAGGTGAATTCGCTTTTTTCACCGGAGCGAATGCCGAACTGAAAAATCCGTCCATCGCCTACGAGATCATGACACCTTCTAATGACGGTGGCGTGAGAGTGTTCTTCTCCTAAGAAATGATCTCTTAAATCGGTATGGGCATCAAAGTGGATGATATGAAGGTCCGGGTATTTTTGTACCATGGCTTTTACGGCACCTAAAGTAATCAGGTGTTCGCCACCGATTAAAAGGGGAATTTTTTCTGCACG
>CAYJGI010000116.1:0-4360 GCA_964369705.1 uncultured bacterium | reverse complement strand
ATTATTCAACAATAGAAGCAACAACGCCGGAACCTACAGTTCTGCCACCTTCACGGATCGCAAAACGGAGTCCCTCTTCAATAGCGATTGGGGTAATAAGCTCAATCGTCATTGCAATGTTATCACCGGGCATGATCATCTCTACGCCATCGGGTAAAGATAAGATACCTGTTACGTCTGTCGTTCTGAAGTAGAACTGAGGTCTGTATCCGTTAAAGAATGGTGTGTGTCTTCCGCCCTCTTCTTTGGTTAAGATGTATACCTCTGACTTGAATTTCTTGTGAGGATTGATTGAACCGGGCTTGCATAATACTTGACCACGCTCAATGTCTTCCTTCTTTACTGAACGAAGTAGCGTTCCGATATTGTCACCGGCCATTGCCTCGTCTAATAGTTTTCTGAACATCTCTACGCCGGTTACGACGGTTTTCTTTCTTTCATCACTTAAGCCGATGATTTCGATCTCGTCACCTACTTTAATGATTCCTCTCTCTACTCTACCGGTGGCTACTGTACCACGACCGGTGATGGAGAATACGTCCTCAACGGGCATTAAGAATGGCTTATCCACGTCTCTCTCTGGAGATGGGATGTAGCTGTCTACTGCGTCCATAAGCTCGATGATGTTCTTTGACCAGTCGCCTGTTGGGCCTTCTAAGGCTTTAAGGGCAGAACCCTTAATAACAGGGATGTTATCTCCATCAAACTCGTACTCAGATAGAAGCTCTCTTACTTCCATTTCGACTAACTCGAGTAACTCTTCGTCGTCTACCATGTCTGATTTGTTGAGGAATACTACGATATAAGGTACACCTACCTGGCGAGCCAGTAGAATGTGCTCTCTTGTCTGTGGCATTGGGCCGTCGGCTGCACTTACTACTAAGATTGCGCCGTCCATCTGTGCTGCACCGGTGATCATGTTTTTAACATAGTCAGCGTGGCCTGGGCAGTCTACGTGGGCGTAGTGACGGGCATCTGTTTGATACTCAACGTGGGCTGTAGAGATGGTGATTCCACGCTCTCTCTCTTCTGGCGCCTTGTCGATCATGTCAAATGCTGTTGCTTCCGCTAAGCCTCTTGATGCTAGTACTGCTGTGATTGCTGCTGTTAATGTCGTCTTACCATGGTCTACGTGACCTATTGTTCCGATATTTACGTGGGGTTTTTCTCGATTAAATTTCTCTTTTGCCATTTTTTTGTCCTCCTGTTAGGAAAATGAATTATTCTTTGTTTGAAATGATTTTTTCAGAAATATTTTTTGGAACCTGCTCATAGTGAGAAGGAGTCATTGTGTAGCTTGCACGACCCTGTGTTGCAGAACGAAGTGCCGTAGCATAACCAAACATTTCAGATAGTGGTACTTTAGAACGAACCACTTTAACACCGGATACATCATCCATGCCTTCGATACGACCACGACGGCTGTTAAGACCACCGATTACGTCGCCCATGTACTCTTCAGGTACTTCTACCTCAACAGACATGATAGGCTCAAGGATAACGGGAGCGGCTGTCTTGCTGGCTTCTTTAAGGGCAAGACTACCGGCCACTTTGAAGGCCATTTCAGAAGAGTCAACTTCGTGGAAAGATCCATCGTACAGCGTTGCTTTGATGTCAACCACTGGATAGCCTGCCACTAAGCCGCCTTGCATGGCTTCTTTAATACCGGCTTCTGTAGGTCCGATGTATTCTTTTGGAATGACACCGCCCACAATGTTATTAACGAATTCAAAACCTTTGCCGGCTTCGTTAGGCTCAAATGTAACCTTAACGTGACCGAACTGACCACGACCACCGGACTGACGAGCGAATTTACCTTCGGCATTGACAGTTCTTGTGATGGTTTCACGGTAAGCAACCTGAGGTGCACCGACGTTGGCTTCGACTTTGAATTCTCTTAAAAGACGGTCAACGATGATTTCAAGGTGGAGCTCACCCATACCGGAGATGATGATTTGTCCCGTCTCGTCATTAACGAAACTGCGGAAAGTCGGATCTTCTTCGGAGAGTTTTGCAAGGGCCACGCTGAGCTTGTCGTTGTCTGCTTTTGTTTTTGGTTCGATTGCAACGGAGATAACGGGATCGGGGAAAGTCATGTTCTCTAAGATGATTGGATTGGTTTCGTCACAGATGGTATCACCGGTGCCGACATTCTTAAATCCAACGGCGGCAACAATGTCACCGGTACGGATCTCAGAAAGCTCTTCCCTTTGCTTGGCGTGCATGAGTAGGATACGACCTACACGCTCTTTTTTATCTTTGGTTGCATTGTATACGTAGCTACCGGAGCTTAATGAACCGGAGTAAACACGCATGAATACGAGCTTACCTACGAAAGGATCTACCATGATTTTGAAGGCTAAAGCAGAGAAAGGCTCGCTATCCTTCACTTCACGGGTTACTTCTTCATCATTCTTTGGATTCACGCCTTTAATAGCGGGAACATCGAGGGGAGAAGGAAGTAAGTTGACGATGGCGTCAAGGAGAGGCTGTACGCCTTTGTTTCTGTAGGAAGCACCGCACACCACAGGAGTGATGGCACCGGCTACGGTACCTGCACGGAGGGCTGCGTTGATTTCTTCTACGGGAATCTCTTCACCATCTAAGAATTTCATCATGATTTCTTCATCGAAATCAGCAATGGATTCTAACATTTTTTCTCTGTATTCCAGTACTTCTGCCATAAACTCTTCAGGGATGTCACGTTTTTGAACGTCATTACCCTTATCGTCCATGTAGTAGTAAGCAATCATCTTCACAAGGTCAATAATGCCTTGGAAGTCGTCGGCTCTACCAATGGGAAGCTGAATTGGTACAGGATTGGCGCTAAGTCTTGTCTTCATCATGTCAATAACATTGAAGAAGTCGGCACCCATGGAGTCCATCTTGTTGACGTAAGCAATACGAGGTACTTGGTACTTGTCCGCTTGTCTCCATACGGTCTCTGATTGGGGTTGTACGCCACCCTTAGCACAAAAAACGGCGACGGCACCGTCTAAAACACGGAGGGAACGCTCTACCTCAACGGTAAAGTCAACGTGTCCAGGTGTGTCGATAATGTTGATACGATGATCTTTCCAAAAAGCGGTGGTTGCAGCAGAGGTGATTGTGATTCCGCGCTCTTGCTCTTGAACCATCCAGTCCATGGTAGCGCCACCTTCATGAACCTCACCGATCTTATGTACTTTACCGGTATAGTAAAGAATACGTTCGGTGGTGGTGGTTTTACCGGCATCGATGTGTGCCATGATGCCTATATTGCGGTATTTTTCAATACTAATTCTTGTGTCTGCCATTTGAATATTCTCCCTTTAAGTGTACAACTACCAGCGGTAGTGCGCAAAAGCTTTGTTTGCATCGGCCATTCTGTGAGTGTCTTCACGCTTTTTCACAGAAGCACCGGCATTCTTTGACGCATCTAGGATCTCGCCTGCTAGTTTTTCTCTGAGGGTTCTCTCACCGCGCTTGCGGGAATAAGTTGTTAACCATCTGAGACCTAAGGCAACGCGTCTGTCTTTTCTAACTTCAATTGGTACTTGATAAGTAGCACCACCCACACGGCGAGCCTTAACTTCAAGAACAGGCATGATGTTGTTCATGGCTTCGTTGAAGACTTCGAGGGGATCTTTACCTGATTTTTGTTCAATAATTTCGAAGGCGCCGTATACGTTTCTTTGGGCTACGCCTTTTTTACCATCTAGCATGATATAGTTGATGAGCTTTGTCACAAGTCTATCATTGTAAATGGGGTCAACCAATAATTCTCTTTTTGCAACTGGACCTTTTCTAGGCATGATTTTCCTCCTTTTCTAAAGGAATGTAATAGGATAAACGCTTAATTACTTCGCGTCTTTTGGTTTTTTGGTACCGTATTTGGATCTTGATTGGTTTCTGTTCGCAACACCTTGGGCATCTAGTGTACCACGGACAATGTGATATCTTACACCTGGTAAGTCTTTAACTCTGCCGCCTCTGATGAGAACAACACTGTGCTCTTGTAGGTTGTGTCCAATACCTGGAATATAAGCAGTAACCTCATTACCGGTAGAAAGACGAACTCTTGCGATTTTTCTTAACGCTGAGTTAGGCTTCTTTGGTGTGGTGGTCTTAACAGCAGTACAAACACCTCTTTTTTGTGGGCAATTCTTAAGTGCCGGAGAAGTGGACTTCGTTACGATTTTCTTTCTGCCTTTACGAACTAATTGGTTAATGGTTGGCATTTGACATACCTCCTTCCTCGTAGAATGAAATAATTTTATAAACTTTGAAATGTGTACCCCTATTATAGGGGTACACATCTATTTTAATTTTTTATGAGAGCCACGGTACTGGCCGCCACATCGATGCCACACATGGCACC
>CAYJGI010000115.1:0-4376 GCA_964369705.1 uncultured bacterium | reverse complement strand
TATCTTCTTGATCCTTTAAAGTCATCTCCACTTCTTCTTTCTGGATGGTTTCGTTTTTATTGTCCATGGTTTTACCTGCTTTCTATGATGCTTTTTTGTACCACTTTTGTTAATGCCTCTTCTAATGCCTCTTCTGTGCCGTCATTGACGATGATATAAGTGGCATGGGGGCGATCTTCTTCTATGGATCTTTGGTTTTTGATTTTTTGTCGAATGAAATCTTCTTCAAGGCCATCGCGATGAAGGAGTCTCTCTATTCGCACCTCCATAGACGTATCCATCAACCAAATCTCCTCTACGAAAGATTCTAAGAAAGTTCCGATGAGTAGAGGAGAATCTAAGACAATAAAAGGGGCTTTCCCTTCGCCTTTAATGGCTTCAATTTGTGCGAGAACGCTTCTTCTAATGGCGGGATGGGTAATGTCATTAAGTTTTTGCAGTAAATTTCTATCGGCAAAAACCTTCTGCCCCAATAGAGGTCGATTCAATGTATTACCTATAAAAACCTCTTCTCCAAAGGCTTCTTTCAGGGCATCAATCATAGGGTGATCTTCTTTCAGCAACCTATGGTACGTTGCATCGGTATCCACAATGGCGGCGCCCATCTTCTGAAGCAGTCTACTGGCCGTGCTTTTGCCGGTACCGATTCCTCCCGTGAGTCCTACAATCTTCATGGCTTCACCTACTTTGCATCAAACCAGCTTTTGCCGTACGATATGCTGATCTGAAGTGGAATTCTAAGGGGCAAGACTTGTGTCATAACGTCTTCTACTAAAGAAAGAAGGGTGTCAACTTCTCCCGGATAAACATCAAAGACTAATTCGTCATGGACTTGCAGTACCATCTTTGATTGCAGACCTTTTTCATTGAGTGCTTGGTCTACCATTACCATGCAGCGTTTCATGAGATCTGCGGCGCTTCCTTGTATAGTGGCATTCACGGCGGCTCGCTCGGCAAAACTCCTCTTTTGGAAATTGGCATGGGTGATGTCTGGGATATAGCGACGCCTTCCCAGCATGGTGGTAACGTACCCCTTCGTCTTTGCATCTTTGATGGTGTCGTCAATATACGTCTTTACGTTTTTGTACGTATTAAAGTATTTTTCTATATATTCTCCCGCTTCCTTTGGAGAGATCCCGAGATCTTGACTAAGGCCAAAGCTACTCATACCGTAGACGATACCAAAGTTGACGGCTTTTGCCCTTCTTCTGGTTTCTGCTGTGACTTCGCCAAAAATCTCTCCCGCTGTGAGGTTGTGCACATCCAGCTCTTCACCGTATCCCTTGAGTAGAACGGGATCTTCTGAAATATGGGCCAGTAATCTCAGCTCTATCTGAGAATAGTCGGCAGAAAGGAGAAAACCCTCCTCCAAGCTGGGAACAAACATCTTACGTAAAGCCCTTCCCATCTCCGTCTTGATGGGGATATTCTGCATATTGGGATCGGTGGAGCTAAGGCGTCCCGTCGTTGTCACCGTCTGCTGAAAAGTCGTATGCACTTTACCATCCTCTGCAATCAGCTTCTGGATTCCGATGCAGTAAGTGCTGTATAGTTTCATGGCGCTGCGATAGGCTAAGATCTTGTGGCAGATCTCGTAGCTCTTTGATAGGGTGGTTAGGACTTCCACATCGGTACTGTAACCGGTCTTCGTCTTCTTAATCACAGGCAGTCCCAGTTGATCGAAGAGGACTTCTCCTAATTGTTTTGGACTGTTGAGGTTGAAAGTCACCCCAGCCATTTCATAAATCGCCGCTTCTAATTGATCCATATCTTGTTTGAAATGTTCTGTAAGGTTTTGTAAGGTGGCACTGTCGACTGCTACGCCTTCTTTTTCCATGGTATAAAGGATCTTTGCCACCGGTCTTTCAATATCGTAATAAAGGCTCCATTGGTGGATATCCTTTAGTTTATAGGCAAGAAGATCAAAAACCTTCATGATATAGTGACTGTTTTCTAAGTAATCATCGGCTTCAGTTAAAACGCCCAAATGCTTAAAAATAAGATCGGTAAAATGCATGTCCATACTGGGGTCTGAGAGATAGCCCATGAGCATGATGTCTTGAAAAACCCCTTGAGGCTCCAGTTGAAGGGTTTCTAAAAGGTAGTACCACTTCTTGCTATCGTAGACGATTTTTTCGATGGTGTCGTTTTCGACGATTTGTTGTAATTGCTCCACGGTAATAAAACGGCTTTCACCCTCCTCAATATGAAGGGAGAACACATCTTCCCATTGGTAAAGGGTCACTGTAGTATTCAAATAATCGTGAATATCCATGGCAGCGTAAGTGGGCTCCGTTTTAGGTTTTTGATCAAAATTAAAAGCAAGCTGTCCATCTTCCCTGGGGGCTTCGTTTCTCTGTGCAATGGGTATGGCTATTTTTTTTTGTTTTTCTTGATCCATTTTCAAAAACTTCTTCATGAGGGCCGGCGATTCTAAGATTTCAAAAAGGCTTTTTAATACTTCTTGATTTTTGATTGGCTCTTTATCCAGTACTGCCATATCCACATCACAATGAATTCTTATGGTGGCTAAATCGTGGCTCATGTAAGCGGCGTCTTTATCCTCAATGAGCTTTTCTTTTAGTTTACTTTTTTTCATTTGCTCTACGTTGTCGTAGAGGTTATCGATATTGCCATAGGTATGAAGGAGAGTGAGGGCCGTCTTCTCCCCTACGCCCCTTACGCCGGGGATATTGTCACTGGCATCGCCCATCAGGGCTTTCAGTTCTATCATTTGGATAGGTTTTAGGCTATATATTTCTTCAATTTCTTTTTCTGTCATGATGGCCGTCTCACTGAGGCCTTTTTTGGTCATGACCACGGAGATATTATCATCAATCAGTTGATAAGCATCTTTATCTCCCGTAATGATGAAGACTTCCAATCCTAAAGCACCTGCTTTTTTGCCAAAGCTACCGATGAGATCATCGGCTTCAAAACCTTCTTCCTTTAATACAGGGATCCCAAATCCTTCAAAAACCGTCTCAAGAAAAGGCACTTGCTCCCTGAGTTCATCGGGCATTGCCTTCCTGTGACCTTTATAATCTTCGTATTTTTCATGGCGAAGGGTCGGGCCATTCATATCAAGGGCTGCAACCATGAAGTCCGGTTTGAAATCGTTTTCGATTTTAAAAAGCATATTGCATAGACCGTACAACGCATTGGTCGTGAGGCCTTTACTGTTTTTTAATTGGGGTAGTGCATAAAAAGCACGGTGAAACAAACTAAAGCTATCTATAAGAATTAATCTTTTTTTCATCTTTACCGCTTCCTTTCACCTGTATCTATTCACTTATTATACACCAATGGGGTGAGAAACAAAACAAAAAAACCCTTTTTTTTCATAGGGTTTTCACAATAACGAATCAAAAAAGCAGCCGATAAATCGGCTGCTTCTTCATTAGATGATAGAATCTTGATTGCAATTGCAGTTTTGGCTACAAGAAGTAGCAGTACTGCAACCGATGCACTTTGCACCGCTTTTTTTTGCTTTGATTACATAACTCAGGGCGCCACCTATGATGAGTAGTAGGACCCCGATGGTGATAATGTCAACCATAAAGAAGTCTCCTTCCTATAGGCTCACTCCTTGAGCCTGTACTGTTTTTTGATTGCCTTTTTTAATAAGAAGAAACACAGAGGCAAGAATTGCAATCACGGCGATTAGGCCGGGAATAAAGCCCGTTCCAATAGAACCTAAAACAATCAGAGAGCCGATTTGGTATACGAGGAAAGATACCACGTAAGCAATACCGAATTGTAGGGCAATTCCACCCCAAAGCCACTTCTTACTCTGCATTTCGGAGTTCATGGCACCGATGGCCGCAAAGCAAGGCGGGGTATATAAATTAAACATTAAGTATGAAAGAGCAGCAACGGAAGAGATGGCCATTACAGATGCCACGTCCCCAGCGGCACCTTCTACCAGTTCTAACGCTTCTGTATCGATAAAACTACTGATACCATATACTAAGGCGAGTGTACCGACGACATTCTCTTTTGCAATAAATCCGGTAACAGCTGCTGCCGCTAATTGCCATACGCCAAATCCTAGAGGAATGAGTAAGAAAGAGAATGGGGTAGCAAGAGAAGCTAAGATAGAAGTATCTTGTGCATTTTCTGCTACTAATTGGAAGCTCCAGTTGTAAGATAGCATTACGTTAACTGCTACATTACAAAGTAAGATAATGGTTGCGGCTTTAACAATAAAAGCTTTACCACGGCTTAACATGGTCATGGTGGCTCTTAAAAGACTTGGGAATTTGTATTCAGGTAATTCAATGATGAAGAAAGATTTTCTGTATCTGTGTCCTGTAATACGCTGCACCAATAGGGCGCCGATAATAATAAGTGCAATTCCTGCAAAATACATGGTA
>CAYJGI010000114.1:0-4579 GCA_964369705.1 uncultured bacterium | reverse complement strand
CAACGGTGCCGTAAGCGGCGGCAATGCCGATATTAGGGGCCCCTCTCACCATCAAACGATGAATGGCGTCCCACACATCTTCCACCGTTTCCATTCTTTGGTAGGAGAGGGAAGTGGGGAGCTTTGTTTGATCTAAAAGGATTAAGGTATCGGTCCACTGAATGGGTAGTAGCTTCATGTTAGAGCCTCCAAAAGAAAAGATAGAATAAAAGCAGAAGTTGCCTTCTGCTTTAGGGGTTAAAATGCTAATTTGTCTTCAAGGTAAGGGATGAGATGATCGATGGCAATTCTCTCTTGCTCCATAGAATCACGATGACGAACGGTAACGCACCCATCTTCTAAGGAATCAAAGTCAAAAGTCACGCAGAAAGGGGTTCCGATCTCATCTTGACGGCGATATCTTCTTCCGATGGCACCGGCTTCGTCGTATTCGCAAGGAAAACGCTTCATTAAGTCACTGTATAGCTTTGTGGCAGGCTCTGACAGTTTTTTGACCAGAGGGAGAACGGTGACTTTAATCGGTGCTAAGGCAGGATGCAGTCTTAAGACGGTACGTACGTCGTTATCACCAATGGTTTCTTCATCATAGCTGCTAATAAGAATCGTAAGAAGAAGGCGCTCAACACCTACTGACGGTTCGATACAATAGGGGGTTAGTTTTTCGTTGGTGAAGGGATCCACATAGAGAAGGTCTTTACCGGATTGATTCATGTGTTGTTTTAAGTCGTAATCGGTACGACTGGCCACGCCCCAAAGCTCTCCCCAACCAAAGGGGAACATAAACTCAATATCGCAAGTGGCATTGCTGTAGTGGGCCAGTTCTTCCGGGTCATGCTCCCTTAAGCGGAGTCTGTCTTTATCCACACCAAGGCTTAGAAGGAAGTCGTGGCAATATTCTTTCCAGTGGTTATACCAGTTAATTTCTTCTCCCGGTTTACAGAAGAATTCCAGCTCCATTTGTTCGAACTCTCGGGTTCTGAAGATAAAATTACCGGGCGTAATTTCATTACGGAAGGATTTTCCGATCTGGCCGATGCCAAAGGGCAGTTTTTTTCTGGCGCTACGTTGAATGTTTTTGAAATTGACAAAGATACCTTGTGCCGTTTCGGGACGTAGGTAGATTTCGGCTTTACTGTCTTCTGTGACGCCCTGAAAAGTCTTAAACATTAAATTAAACTGGCGAATTTCCGTAAAGTTGATTTTGCCGCAAGTGGGACATTTGATGCTGAGTTCTTTGATTTTTTCTTCTAATTCTTTTTCGGTGAGGGCACCGCAGTCTTCTCCCGTGGCCTCTTCTAAGAGTTTGTCGGCACGAAAACGGGACTTACACTCTTTACAATCCATTAGAGGATCATTGAAGTTACCGATATGCCCACTGGCGACCCAAGTCTCGGGATTCATTAAGATGGCAGAGTCGATACCAACGTTCATATCGTTTTCTTGTATGAATTTCTTCCACCAAGCGTTTTTGATGTTCTTTTTGAGTTCACTGCCAAGAGGGCCATAGTCCCACGTGTTGGCTAAACCACCATAGATTTCACTACCGGGAAAAATATATCCACGGGATTTACAAAGAGAAACAATTTTTTCCATCGTTACTGGTTCCACATCTATTCCTCCAATATCTATTATCATAGAATAATGATCTTAAAAATTACTACCATTTTATGATACAAAAAGGCAGGGACACTGTCAAGATAAGGATTTTATATTTACCGAACATTAAAACACAAAAAAACAATAAAGTTCGAACGAAAAATGTTGCAATTTGCGCCGAGTTCGTCTATACTAAAACCATATCACAAATGAAACAAAAAGACAGAAAGGATTTTAAAATGAGCAAAAAACAAGTTGGAATCATCATGGGAAGCGACAATGATTTAAAAATCGTAAAAGGTGCAGCAGAGATCCTCGATCAATTAGGAGTTACATACGACATTCAAGTTTCGTCGGCCCACCGCACACCGGAATATACAAAAGAGTATATTCAAAATGCAGAAAATAACGGAATCCAAGTCATTATCGCAGCGGCGGGAATGGCAGCCCACTTGCCGGGGGTTTGTGCAGCTTATACCACGCTACCGGTGATTGGACTTCCTATTGAGTCCGGTGCCCTTAAAGGTCTTGATGCCTTATATGCCATCGTTCAGATGCCCAGCGGAATCCCCGTTGCCACTATGGGTATCGATGCCGCAAAGAATGCCGGTCTTTTTGCCGCACAAATCATTGCTCTTAATGATCCATCTGTAAGTGAAAAATATAAAGCCTATCGTGCCAACATGAAAGCAGAGCTCTTAAAGAAAAACGAAGAACTCCAAACCTTAGGTGTCAAAGAATATCTCAAAAAGAAGGAAAGTAAATAACGAATGAATATTACTAAAGCACAACAAGTCCACGAAGGTAAAGCAAAAAAAGTATTTGCAACCAGTGATGAGAATCTCTTCATCATTGATTTTAAAGACGATGCCACCGCCTTTAACGGTGTCAAAAAAGACGTTATTGCCGATAAAGGAATCGTCAACAATCGCATCAGCACTTTGCTTTTTAAAGAACTGAAGAAGCATGGCGTCAATAGCCACTTCATTGAGCAACTCTCAGAGAGAGAAATGCTCGTCAAAAAACTGGACATCCTTCAACTGGAAGTGATTTTAAGAAACATCTGTACCGGTAGCATCGTAAAACGCTTAGGCATTGAAGAAGGCAAAGTCTTAAATCCGCCTCTTATTGAGTTTTGCTACAAGAATGACGATTACGGTGACCCCGTTATTACAGAAGATCATATTCGCATCATGGACCTTGCGACTCCTGAACAACTAAAAGAAGTCAGAAGAATGACCGGTATCGTGAATGATGTCATGGGTAAGCTCTTTAATGATATGGGGATTACTTTAGTTGATTTTAAATTAGAGTTTGGCCTTCATAATGGTGAAGTATTACTGGGAGATGAGATTAGCCCCGACAGTTGTAGACTCTGGGATAAAGCAACCGGTGAAAAACTGGACAAAGATATTTTTCGCCAAGGCCTTGGCGATCTGATGACGGGATACAATAAAGTACTGGCAAAACTAGAAGAAAATAATCAATAGCGGAGGCAAATATGGATTTTGATAAAATGCAAGATGAATGCGGCGTCTTTGGTACTTTTGGCATTAAAGACGTTGACGTAGCCAGTTTAACCTATGTAGGACTACATGCCCTTCAACATCGCGGACAAGAGTCGGCAGGAATTGCCGTTACCGATGGTGATCGCATCTCCATCCATAAGAATATGGGACTTTTGGCCGATGTATTCGATGAGAATCGCTTAAGCACCATGAAAGGCAATGCTTCAATCGGTCATGTGCGCTACTCAACTGTAGGTAGTAGCCATATTACCAATGCCCAGCCTCTCCTTTTTACTGTGACTCATGGTGACATGGCTTTTGCCCATAATGGAAGCTTAACCAATATCAACTCCATGAAAGAAATGCTATGTCAAAACGGTTCGGTATTTCATACCACCAACGATAGCGAAATCATTGCCCACTTAGTGGCCCGTTATAATAACGGCAACATTGTAGAAGCCCTACAAAAAGCCATGGTAGATATTAAAGGCGCTTACTCCGTCGTTATGCTGGAGAAAGATCGCTTAATCGGTATGAGAGATCCTCAAGGATATCGTCCACTATGTCTAGGAAAACTAAACGGTGGTTATATCCTTGCATCTGAGTCGTGTGCTTTAAGCGTTGTCGGCGCTGAATATATCCGTGAAATTGAACCCGGCGAAGTGGTAGTCATTGATGGGAACGGTGTTGAAAGTCATATGGTAGATTTTAATAAAGAAATGGCTTTTTGTATCTTTGAATACGTGTACATTGCAAGACCGGATTCTCAGTTCGAAGGCCTCAGCGTCTCCGAAGCCAGAAAAAGAATGGGTGCCAACATCTATAAAGAATGTAACATTGACGCCGATGTCGTCATGGCAGTTCCCGATAGCGGAATATGTGCCGCCATTGGTTATTCCCACGCTTCTGGGATTCCATACGAAAGCGGGCTCATCAAGAATCGCTACGTGGGACGCACTTTTATTCAGCCGACCCAGATTATGCGTGAAACTTCTGTAAGGCTCAAGCTAAGTCCCGTGAGAGACATCATTGAAGGCAAGCGTGTCATCTTGGTGGACGACTCCATCGTCCGTGGTACCACCAGCAAACAAATTATCAAGATGGTGAAAGATGCGGGGGCGAAGGAAGTGTATCTTCTCATCTCCTCTCCACCTGTAATTGGCTCTTGTTATTTTGGTGTAGACACCCAAAAGAAAGACCTCATTGCCACCACTCACTCCGTCGATGAGATTCGGGAGTTTATCGGTGCCGATAAGCTTTACTTCTTAAGTGAAGAAGGTCTTATGAATGCCGTTAAACCATCGGGCGTATGTGGTTATTGCACCGCTTGTTTTTCAAATGAATATAAAACAGAAGTGGAAAACATGGACTAACACATCACCATAAGGGGGACAATCGTTCCCCTTATTTGACATTGAAGGAGAATCTATATGGAACCAAAAAAATCCATCTCTTATAAAGATGCAGGCGTCAAA
>CAYJGI010000113.1:0-4591 GCA_964369705.1 uncultured bacterium | reverse complement strand
CAAAAGAGAAAGCGAGGCACAATGAATACAGCAGTTGTAATTCCGGCCCTAGATCCGGAAGCTTCTTTCATACAAATTGTTGAAGGATTAAATCCATCAAAAACGACACCGATTATTGTCATTGATGATGGAAGTGCCGAAGACAAACAATATATTTTTGAAGCCTTAGAGAAGATGGAAGATGTCGTCGTGCTTCATCACGGCAAAAACTTAGGCAAAGGACAAGCTTTAAGGACGGGTTTTCATTATTTTTATGATCACTGTCACGACTTAGACGGTGTAGTCACCGCCGATTGTGATGGACAGCATACCTTATCGGATATTAAGAATATTGCAAGCCACCTAAAAGAAAATCAAGATGCCATCGTCCTAGGTATCAGAGACTTTAAGTCGGGGAACGTGCCTTTTAAAAGCTATTTTGGCAATAAACTATCGGCCATCCTCTTCAAATATCTATACGGCAAAAAAATAAGCGACACCCAGACGGGCCTTCGGGGCATTCCATCGGAGCTTATTCCATGGCTTCTTACAGTACCGGGGGATCGTTTTGAATATGAAATGTACATGCTGACGTATGGCTGTAGAAAAGGCATTGATTTTTTGCTGATTCCCATAGAGACAGTCTACTACAACAACAATGAAGGTACCCATTACAGTACCTCCATTGACAGTAAACTCATCGCAAAAAGCCTCTTTGGCGGATTTAGCCGTTTTGTGGGATCTGCTGTGGCAGCTTCTTTAGTCGATTACTTAACGTACCTTTTTTTACTGAATATTTTATTCCAATCGACTTCCATTGCTCTTTCTGAAAAATTACTCTTCTCTATTGTCATTGCCCGCGTGATTTCCTCCATTGTTAATTATACAATTAATCGCCAAGGTGTTTTTAAATCAACGAATAAGAAACGAACGACGATTATCCGCTATTATATACTGTGGTGTGTGCTTTTAGCATCGTCCTACGTATTCACGCTAGGACTGAGTTCATGGCTTCACCTCTCACCCAACTTACTGAAGATCATCGTCGATTTTACCCTCTCAATCAGTAGCTACCAAGTACAGATGAAATGGGTCTTTGCCAATCAAAATCCTTACAAATCAGAGTAGGAGACGTGTATGGGAAAATCTTTTTACGGGAAATGGTTTCGTTTTGTTCGCAGTGTATTTCGCATTTTTTGGCCAACCCATAAACCAATATGGGCCTTATACCATGCTGTCTAACTTACCGATGGAAGTCCATTTATGGACTTTTCACCCTTTTTGTGGGCAGAAAACAGCCTACCGCCAGTACATGGACTATACTTTTACGGTGAGGCTCGGTTGGAACAAGGTTTTTGCTGCCATGGTGGCATTCCCCATGTCTCATTTAATCGGATCCATCGTAAAAAGCTATCAAGGGATTCCCGTATATCGAGATTCGAGAGCCATTAAGACTTTTAAGATGACGGTAGAAGCCCTCAAAAAAGGCGAGTCTGTACTCCTCTTTGCCGACATAGACTATACCAGTGAATCAAACGAAATGGGCGAGATGTACAAGGGATTCTTACTGACCGATAAGTTTTATCATCGGGCTACCGGTAAGCGGATTCCTTTTATACCCATGTTAGCCCATAAAGATACCAAAGAAATCATCGTAGGGGACCCCATCTACTTTACCGGCACAAAAAGCCAACAAGAAGAGACGGACTACATCTACCACGAAATCCAAAAGCAAATGAATATCCTAGCAAAACAAAAATAACTTGCAAAGTAACGCAACCATCGTTACAATACTTAATAAGCATTGATTTTCAATGAATAGAGAGATAGGAAGGTGATTTTATGAAATGGTCCATCGTAGCAGACAGCTCTTGTGATATGCCGGAACAAATGTTAGAAGGGGATATTCCGCTTCTCATTGCACCACTAACCATTCATTTTAATGACAAAGAGTTTGTCGATAATGAGCATGCAAATTTAGAAGATCTCAGAGAGACCATGTCCACCTTTAAGGGGAAGAGCTCATCGTCTTGTCCATCGCCCGGCGACTTTAGAGAAAAGTTTTTGCAGGCGGATAATACGATTTGCGTTTGCATGACCAGTGCACTGAGTGGTACTTATAACAGCGCAGTACAAGCAAAAAACATCACCAATGAAGAACACCCCCATAAAAACATCAGCGTCATTGATAGCCGTGCCACCGCCGGTTGTATGCAGCTCATCATTGAAAAAGCGGCAAAACTGATTAAAGAGAATAAGACTTTTGAAGAAGTAGCCCAGATGACAGAATCTTACGCCCGCTCATTACGACTTGTTTTTACTTTGAGTAGCTTCGATAACTTAATCAATAACGGGCGAATGTCAAGAAGTGCCGCAACGATTGCTTCTATCCTTGGGATTAAACCCATCGCAAAGGCATCACCCCTAGGGGAAATCGAAATGATCGCAAAGGCCCGTGGTGAAAAAAACGCCGTCAAAAAACTCATGGAAATTATGAGAGAAATGAAGCCTGTAGACAATTTACCTGTTATTATTAACCACAACAATAACATGGAATTTGCAAAACAAATCAAAGATCAAATCGTAGAAGCTTGCAAGACCATCAATGTACGTATCGTTAGTACAAAGGTTCTTTGCTCTTACTATACCGATAATAAAGGGATTATCATATCGTTCTAACACTTTGGAGATGTAATTGATTACATCTCCTTGTTTTTTATTATTAAAACAATTATAATAAAAGCGATATAATCTTATAAAAAAGGAGAAGAAAATGGAATTAAGACCGAATATTTATTCTGTAGGCGTCGTGGATAGCGATGTCCGTGTTTTTCATGGTTACGAGACACCGGTGGGAACGACCTACAACAGCTACTTAATCATTGATGACAAAATCACTTTGATTGACTTTGTAAAAAAAGGCTTTGAAGATGAATTTCTTCAGAATATCGAAGGCGTACTTGGCGATCGTAAGATTGATTACATGATCTGCAACCACGTAGAGCCGGACCATAGCGGTGCTTTCCCCGCAGTTATTGAGAAATACCCCGAAGCCATTGTATACGGTACAATGCAGTGCCAAAAATCCCTTCATGCTTATTATCCTACAAGTACCTACGAATTCAAAGGCGTTAAGGGTGGCGACACCTTAAATACCGGTAAAAACAGTTTTCAATTTATTCCCGTCCCCATGGTACATTGGCCCGACAACATGGTAACATACATGGTAGAAGAAGAGATTCTTTTTTCCAATGATGCTTTAGGTCAACACAATGGAACAGGAACCGTTATTGACGAAGATGATACTTTGGAAAGACTTCTTTATTTGGCGGGAGATTATTACGCCAATATCGTCTTACCCTTTAATCCACAAGTCCAAAAAGTCATGGCACAAGTAGCACAGCTAAAAATCTCAATGGTGTGCCCATCCCACGGCGTGATACTCAAAAAATACATTGGCGAAATGGTAGCTAAGTATAACGATTGGTCACAAAACAAACTGAACGACAAAAAAATGATTATTGTTTATGATACCATGTGGGGCACTACGGCTAAACTTGCGCAAAAATACTACGATGAGTATGTGGCGAAGGGCTTTGAAGTAGAGCTTATCAGCCTAGGAGAAAAACACCATTCCTACGCCATGGCACAGATTCTTGATGCCAAGTATGTTTTTGTAGGCTCTCCAACCCTCAATAATGGCATGATGCCCACGGTGAGCGCTTTTCTGACTTATATGAAAGGCTTAAAACCAAAAAATCGCATCGGTAAAGCCTTCGGCTCTTACGGCTGGAGCGGAGAATCGGTGAAAGACGTGGAAAAAATCCTCGAAGACACGGGCTTTGAGCTTTTAGAGAGTGAAAGAGTTCAGTGGAATTTTTAAAACAAATCAAAAAAAGAGTGGATTTCCACTCTTTTTTTATTTGTACACCGTTTTTTTATTGAAGGCTCCATATTGATATGATAAGATGATTGAAAAGAGGTGAAATAAAATGATAACACAACAAAAAAGAGATTTTATTCAATTTATGATGGCGTCCGATGTATTGAGATTTGGCTCATTTCAGACAAAAAGCGGCCGATTATCGCCTTATTTCGTCAATACCGGCAACTATAAAACAGGAAAACAAATCGCCGAATTGGGGCGTTTTTACGGCAATCTCGTAGCCAATACGGTAGGGGACGCCTTTGAAGGGATGTTTGGCCCTGCTTATAAAGGAATACCCCTTGCAACGACGACGGCATCTGCCTTAGCAGTGGATCACGGCATTGATAAGCCTTTCTTCTTTAATCGCAAAGAAATGAAAGATCATGGCGAGGGGGGAACCCTCGTTGGATATCAGCCAAAGGATGGCGATCGTATTATCATCATTGAAGACGTCATCACAGCAGGTACCGCCATTCGTGAGACGATGCCTGTTTTGATGGGAGCGGCAGATATTACCGTGGGGGATATGTTCATCTCTGTGAATCGCTCAGAAATAGGCGCTACCGCCGGTAAGACGGCAGTCATGGAAGTCGGCGATACTTTTGGGATTCAAGTTCATTCCATTGTAACGGTAGAAGATATTTATGCTTTCCTTAAGGAGAATCCCATCTTCCACCAACACGT
>CAYJGI010000112.1:0-4609 GCA_964369705.1 uncultured bacterium | reverse complement strand
CTATCACGACTATCTGCCCGCTGTAGAGAGGTAACACCTTCCCTTGACCCGTATGCTACAAAAAAATCAACAGCCCTTTTCTTATGAAAAGGGCTGTTTGTTATTTGTTTTCTTTTACTGTGTAAGACTATGTTAACAATAGAATGCACTCAATCTTATTTCTCACCAAAAAAGCGTGCCCCGCCGGCTTCTGGGTTCAAGGCGTGGCTTTTGGTGCTACCTTTTTCCACAAAAAGGTAGCAAAGATGTACAATGCTTCGAGATGTTATAAAAGCACACACTCCTTCAAGCTTTACTATGTAAGGCAATGTTAACAAGAGCACATACTTCCATCATACTCCTCACCCACTACAGCGCACACATAGAATCACTCTAAATCAATCGACGAGAAAAAACAAAGAAGCCCTTTCACAAGAAAAGGGCTTCTTTCATTTAATAGGAGGCACGGTTTTTTAAAAAAGTTTCGATCTTCAAGACGCGGGCAGAGAGGTTCCCTAGTTCAAAACGCTGGGCATCGGTTAAGTGATCGCTTCTTTTATTCTCCTGTTGACCCATAGAATTCTGCAGATTCCTTACTTCTTCTTCTAAGGCTAAAAGACTTTGGGTCACTTCGTTCAGCCTTTTTGACAGAATATCGACTCTTTCACGGATGGGACTACTGGGGGATAACGTGGATGTATTCATAAAATTCTTTCCCTTCTTTTGGTTTTAGTCTATTGTATGCACGAAGAATTCCCTTTACAACACGGTAACAAAAAAAGTCTAAAAGAATATAATAAATTGACTTCAAAATAAAAGGAGGAGTAGCTTTGGACTGTACAAATACCAACGCTGTAAATAGTAGCGCTACGAATAACTGCTGTGTAGCAACCACCGGTTGTACATGGGACGGATCCTTAAATGGCGTCCGTACCGAGCCCATCTATGTGCAAAAAACCTATGATGCCATATTGGCTCACTTACAAGCGGCAAAAACCATTGGCAATATCACGTTTAATCAGGTGTTGCCTCCCAATGCGAGAATCGTAGAAGTGCTGGACGTTAGAGCACGTAAGTATTTTAACCCCATGAACATCAACGATCCTTGCAACTTTAGAATCTGTCCCCATGTTTCTGTAACGGGGGCTCAATTTGTGCTGGATGGATCGGGGAATGCCGTAAGTGTTATTGGCCCCGACGGTTTGGCCACACAAAAGCTTCTTTACACCGATACCAGTACCTGTGATAGTATCAATAGAGGTACACCCATCTTTGGAACACAGAATATAGAACTATCGGGCAACGTTGAGATTGCAATTGATGTGATTTATCAAATTAGCGATGTTTGTGATGGTTTTCCAATGCCTATCTCCAACTTCCAAGGAAGTCAAACAATAGGCTGTGGCTGTAGCAATTGTTGTAACTGCAATACTTGCGGTACTTGCGAGAGAGAAGCCACATTAACGGCCATCGTACCCTTAGCTTATGCCGATCAACCACTCATGCTTACCCAGTTCTTCCAGCTTTGTATGCCATCTGTATATGATACAGCATTCTTACCTCGCTTTGCTGAGTTCTGTAATGCGAATTTTGAAGCAAGGCTCGTGTCCAGTAACTCTACCCGTGACATCTGCGTCGATCCTACCACAGGTATTGTGACGGCCAATATGCTTCTGATTGCCCTTGTATCCTGCGAGAAGAAGATTGTTGTTCCCGTTCAGCTTTGCGTATTATCAACGGGCTTCCCCAATCTTACCGCAGAAGAAACCATTAATACACAATCTTACCCACAATTATTCCCCAATCAGTACGATGAGCAAGCCGTAGCCAGCGAGAGCACTTCTTGTTGCTGTCCTACTCAAACGTGCTCCACCCAAACCTCTTGTTGCAATACCTGCAATCCTAATTGCAACAATCTAAAATTCGTTACTTGTTTTGACAAATAACCACCAAGGTGAACGGACAAAGAAAATAAAAGAATAAGTCAAAAAAAAGCAATGGGCCTTAATAAAGCCCATCGCTTTTTTTAATTATATTTTTTTAGACGATTTTGTATTCTATTGTGACCAAGTGGCCTTAGATTTTAATAACGGAATGGTTACAATAAAAGCAATGCCAAGGAATACCATGACGACATAAATACCAAAAACATCGGAAACAAGCCCAAAAATCGGCGCAAAGACGATTAAGAAGAGGGACTTTAATTGTGAAGAGGCACTAATTACGGTGGCTCTAACAGACTTATCCATATGATTATCCACTTCATCAACAAAAAGCGGTTTTCTCATACTATGAAGCATATAAAGGACGGTGTAGATTAGCCACACCATGATGTATTGCTCTAAGAAAACCGCCAGTAAAATGCAAGATGCTCCGTAGGCTATATGGATGACAGAAAGGCACTCAAGACTTGTTTTCTTGCCTTTTATGAGGTAGGTTTTTTTGGAGAAATAAGAGCCAAATAAATTAAGAACACAGTAGACAACGCCTAGGACTACTTTGAGATTGTCTTCTATCGATAGCTGATTGATTAGCATAAATCCGCTACCGATGAAGATGATTTCGAGGATCGGTTGAAGGAGGTCTTTCATATAAGAAAACCCCGCCTCCGCCATGCCTTCTTCAACGATGAGATGCCGAAGCTTTTTGCTCCGTCGAAAACTGCGGAGAAAGCCCCCCGCCATCCCACGAAAGGTAGTGCCCTGCTTTTTGTCGGAGGTATCTAAAAACGGTGGATAGCTCATAATTAAGAGCAAGTCAATGATGTAAGGAATAATCGAAAAGAGGAAGATGTAGCGATCGGCGCTCACCCATAAGATGAGAAGAATGCCCATAAGGCTACTCAAGGCACTGCCCATAAGGGAGAAGGAGCGGGTTCTACCATAGACGAAGGTTTTTTCTTTTTGCCAGTTTTTGTGGTCTAAGTAAGTATAGATCATGGCTTTATGGGTGCCGGAGCGGAAAGCTTCCCCGAGGCCAAAGAAAATCATACCCAGGGCAGCAAGGAAAAAGCCCGTAGCAAAAAAGAAGACAATAAAAGAAATTATATAAAACCCAAAACAAAGGTACATTTCTTTTTTGCGGCCGAAGTAGTCGGCAATAAGACCGGAGGGGATTTCAAAGAGATTGACGATGACTTCCCGTAGGGCAATCAAGAGCCCAATCTCAAACAACTGAATACCGCTTCCCATGAGGTAGAGAATGAGGTAAGGTTCAAAGAATTTTAGGTTTTTTAAAAAACCGTACCAACAAAACTTCTTAATCTGAAAATCTTTTAAAATCTCACTTCTTACATCCATTTCCATAGTGAATCACGTCCTTTTTTTGGTGGATTATCATGTTTTTGTTTGATATTTGTTTTACAGAATGAAGCCGGCACCTAAGACGAGTACCACCAAGAGAGGTGCGGGAATCTTGCCCCATAGGAGAATAGCGCCACTGATACCAATGACTAAGATTTGATCTATGGCAAGGCCAACTTGCTGTAATAATAGGAGTGATGCAACGAAAATCATTCCGCTGGCCACGGCATTGATGCCTTTTAATGCGATTTTGATGCCTTTCATTTGCCGGAGATCATTCCACACGGGATAGATAAAGTAGATAAGCAGATTACCGGGTAAGAAGATGAGAATCCCCGACAGTAAGCCCATCATGACTTGTGACAGAGCGCCAAGCTCACGGGCGGCCATTCCGCCGGCATAGGCACTGAAGCTAAACATAGGGCCGGGAAGACCCTGTACTAAGCCGTAGCCTGTCAAGAATTCTTCACTGGTCATTACCGCAGAGAGTTCTACCAATTGATTCATCATTAAAGGAACAACCACTTGCCCTCCACCAAAGACTAAGTACCCAAAGCGATAAAAATGGTACATCATATCATAAAACAAGTGATCGAATAAAGTGGCCAGCAAGAAGGTACCAAGGCCAATCCCAAGAAGTAGAACCAAATAAATCCAAGGAAACTTCACCTTCGTATAGTTCCACATCTTGTCTTCTTTATAAACAAAGCATGCCACAGCACCGCCTCCAATTAACAATAAAGGATAGATCCACGGATCCCTAATAAAATAAAGGATCGCCGTCGTCAAAAGGGCAAGGAGCAGGGTTTTGATATCGAAGATTACTTTTTTTGAAATTTTGTATGTAGCTACAAGAATGAAGGCGATGGCCATGGCGGGAATATAGCGAATAAAATCGTCATTGATATTGTAGCGATTCAAATAAGGAAAAAGAAAAGATAAAGCAATCATAAAGAGAATCACAGGAAGCGCCCACACAATCATCGTGAAGAAAGCCAATGACTTTCCGCCGATTTTGTACCCTACGGCAACGATGGTTTGGGTGCTGGTGGGACCGGGGAGAATACTGCAAAGAGCATTGAGCTCAATGAGTTCTTCCTCTGATACGTATGCCTTCTTACTGACTAATTGATTCAAAAAAACGCCAATATGGGCTTCGGGACCTCCGTATGCGCCAAGGGAGCATATTAAGACATCTTTTAAGAAACGAAATTGATTCATAGTACCTCCAAAAGGAATTTAATTACGAATATCGTTATCGAATATCGTTATAACAATCATAATACACATGGGAATATTTGTCAACACAAACGTGGCGTTAGACCCAG
>CAYJGI010000111.1:2218-4644 GCA_964369705.1 uncultured bacterium | reverse complement strand
CATCGGGATCTTTATCTCCATCTGGAGTAGTGATTGGATCTTCATCTCCATCGGGGATGGTGACAGGATCTTTATCTACGGGGTCCTCATCTCCATCGGGAGTAGTGACAGGATCTTTATCATCATCTTTTGGAACGGTGAGGGATCCTTCTACAGGAAGATCTTCCGGCGCAAAAAGGCTAAATAATCTATCGCCTACTAAAGTCGCCACGACGACGACAACAATAATACAAATTGTAATGATTAATTTTTTCATATTTTTCCTCTTACTATTCTATTAAAATATTATTCTAATATACGTTTGTTTTATTCTATCATGATACGAAGTGTCTTTCAATCACAAAAAAAGGGTAAAAAAAGAATGCCCTACAAAATGGGTTTTGTGTTATAATGACCATGTGTTTAATTACACACTAAAAAAAGCGTTTGCCCTTCTTCGCGAAGGATTTATTACCAAATATTTTTAATGTAATATAAGGAGACACCATGAAAAAATGCGTTATTTTTGACTTAGATGGAACCCTCATCGACAGTCAATCAGGAATCTTCGAAAGCGTTGATTATGCCCTCCAAAAAATGGGTGTAGAAGTAGCGGAAGAAGATCGAATTAAGTTCATCGGGCCACCCCTTGTGATGGGTTTTCACCAAGTGGCGGGGCTATCTCTAGAAAAGGCAGAAGAAGCGGTAGCCTACTACAGAGAATATTATATTACGAAGGGGCAATTCAAAGTACGGCTCTACGAAGGGGCAGACGTGCTCATTAAGAGACTCCATGAAGATGGCGTACAGATTGCTTTAGCTACCCATAAGTTGCAGCGTTTTGCCGAGTCTATTTTGGATTTTTTAGGATTACGTGATTATTTTCATACCATCGTAGGCGAAGTAGAAGGCCACTCCTTAGAAAAAGAAGACATGATTCTTAAGATTATGGAAGCATTATCCATTAGCCAGAAGCCCGACATCCTTTTTGTGGGTGACAGT
Source organism: uncultured bacterium (assembly GCA_964369705.1). Taxonomy (GTDB): domain Bacteria; phylum Bacillota; class Tb-RUG-66; order Tb-RUG-66; family Tb-RUG-66; genus CAYJGI01. The sequence goes on along the minus strand of CAYJGI010000111.1, from coordinate 3,663 downwards.
GTCTTCGATGGCGAAGGTGCCCAGAAAGTCGGCGTTGATTTTGCGGCTATGGTGTATGGCTTTGGTTTTAAAAAAGGTGAGGAAATTCCCTACAAGACGGTGGCGGTATGTGAGTCGATTTCGTGCTTAGAGCGCGCTATATACGGAGGACAATAATGGAATATAAAGTAACGAGCAAACAAACAGTAGGAAAACACTGTGTCGTATGCGGGATTGAAAACCCCCTCAGTTTAAAAACAGAATTTTATGAGCTGGAAGATGGCCGTATTGCGGCACTCTTTACACCACGGGACGAGCACCAAAGCTATCCCGGCAGAATGCATGGTGGAATGATTTCTGCCATATTAGATGAGACCATGGGAAGAGCCATTATGGTAGCAGAGCCAAACACATGGGCCGTTACTGCCGATATGGAAGTCAAATTCAAAAAACCCACACCCCTTAACACGCCCCTGAAGTGTATTGCTAAAGTGACCCATAATACAAGGCGCTACTTTATCGGTGAAGGCGAGATTCGTACCGAGGATGGTACTGTGGTGGCAACGGCTACCGCCCGTTTTGTCAAAATGGATTTAGAAAAAATCGCTTCCGAAGGCAACGTCTACGAAGAGATTATCCCCATTGATAAAGATACCGATCCAAAGACCATCGACCTATAGGAGGCTTTATGAGAATCAGAAGAAAACCATGGGCAAGACCGGAGCTTCAGGCCAGTGACTTTTTTATTCAAAACCCATTAGACTACTATGGCAAGTGGCATGGCCTCTTTGACAACAACAATCCCCTCCATGTGGAGCTTGGTTGTGGTAAGGGCGGTTTTATGGCGGAGCTGTCGAAGGATCACGGAGATATCAATTACTTAGCCATTGATATTAAGAGTGAGATGCTGGGATTAGCCCGTCGAAAGATTGTAAAAAGCCACGAAGGAAAGCACTTTGAGCCAAAGGATCACATTCGATTGATGAGCCAAGACATTGAGCGAATTACGATGATGATGGCACCGGAAGATAGGGTGGAGCGGGTGTATATTAATTTTTGTAACCCGTGGCCAAGGCGCATTACCAGCTTCAAAAAACGCCTCACCCATACAAGACAGCTACTAAAGATTCGAACATTCTTGCAAGATGGTGGCGAAGTTTGGTTTAAGACCGATGACGACGAGCTGTTTGACCACTCCCTTTATTATTTTTATGAAAGTGGATTTGATATTACGTATTTGACTTATGATTTGCATCGAAGTGATTTTACAGAAAACATTATGACAGAACACGAAAAAATGTTTAGCGAAGAAGGGATTCCCATTAAATTCCTAAAAGCAAAAAAAATATCAGACAAAGACTTAAAAATCACGCTGCCGGATCCCCATACCCAATCAATGCTTTGGGACTACCTGCAAAGAAAAAGAGATGAAGAAAACCAGCAATCCTCAAAATAAAGCTTGAACA
>CAYJGI010000111.1:1263-2208 GCA_964369705.1 uncultured bacterium | reverse complement strand
GATTTGAAAGGGGAGTGAAAATTGTGCGAATAGGTTTTGATAATGCTCTTTATATTGAGAAGCAAGCTCAGCATATTAAAGAGCGCATTGGTAAATTTGGCAATAAGCTGTATTTAGAGTTTGGAGGAAAGTTGTTTGATGATTATCATGCATCCCGTGTGTTACCGGGTTTTGATGTGAATGGTAAAATCAAGCTGCTACAGGCCCTTGGTGAAGATGCAGAAATTATTTTTTGTATTGGAGCCGGCGACATCGAAAAAAACAAGATCCGTGCCGATGTTGGCATTACGTACGACATGGATGTCATGCGACTCATTGACGCCATTCGTGACATGGGAATCACCATTAACTCCGTCGTCATTACCCGTTATACGGGACAAGCTGCCGCCGATATCTTCTTAAAGAAACTGGAGCAGAGAAATATCAAAACGTACATTCACCGCCCCATTGAAGGCTACCCCATGGACATTGACAATGTAGTCAGTGACGAAGGATACGGTAGCAATCCTTACATTGAGACGACAAGACCCCTTGTTGTGGTAACGGCACCGGGCCCAGGCTCCGGGAAACTGGCCACTTGTCTCAGTCAGCTCTACCATGAGAAAAAAAGAGGCGTACAAGCAGGGTACGCCAAGTTTGAGACTTTTCCTATTTGGAATATTCCTTTACAGCACCCCGTGAATTTAGCCTATGAAGCGGCAACGGCGGACCTTAAAGATGTGAATATGATTGATCCTTTCCACCTGAATACATACAATGAGACGACGGTGAACTACAATCGTGATATTGAGGTTTTTCCTGTGGTGAAAATCATGCTGGAAAAAATCTGCGGTTTTACCGATATGTATAACAGCCCAACCGATATGGGCGTTAATATGGCAGGGTACGCCATATTCGATGATGAGATCGTAAGGCAAGCAGCCAATGAAGAAATCATTCGTCGTT
>CAYJGI010000111.1:0-1253 GCA_964369705.1 uncultured bacterium | reverse complement strand
ATCAAGCCTGTTGCGACTTTAAGCATGGCAGAGTAGACATGGAGACGGTAAAAAAGACGGAACTCATTATGAGTCAAGCAGGGCTTAATCACAGAGATCGCAAAGTCGTAGAACCGGCCCTTAAGAAAGCAGAGATCACAGGCACACCGACGGTAGCCATAGAGCTCCCCGATGGAACGATGATTACAGGGAAGACGACAGAAACACTCAATGCATCTTCCACTTGCGTCATTAATGCCATTAAGACTTTCTGCGGGATTGATCCCGATATCCACCTCATCAGCCCCATGATTCTTACACCCATGTTCAAGCTGAAGAAAGAAGTCTTAGGCACCAGCCAGCCTACCTTAAATCTTGAAGAAACCTTAATTGCCCTATCGATTTGTGCCGCCATTAATCCTGTGGCTGAAGCGGCCCTAGCAAAACTCCCTCAGCTCAAAAACTGCGAAGCCCACTCCACGGTGATTCTCAGCGATTCCGATGATCGTATGTTTCGTAAGCTTGGGATGCATATTACTTGCGAAGCGGAATTCAGCAGTAAATCCCTTTATTACCTCAACCAATAATTACACAAGAATTAAAAGACCTTTAAACCCTCGATGTTTAAAGGTCTTTTTAAATACAGACAGCAGGTTGAAAAAAAAACAAAAATTCGTTATAATAATGAATAACAACAAAAAAGTAAGAACATAAGGAGATCTCCCATGGAACAAGAAAAAGAAGTAAAAGCTGCCGCCTATTTGGTCGAGCAAAGCTACGCCAATTTGCTATATATTAGCCTTAGGAATACCTACACCAAGGCAATCTTCGTGTATTTATTGATTGCCATTTATTTTGCCACCGCCGAGCCACTATTCGTGATTCCTCTACCTTTTGTATTGCGCTATGGCATCTATGTGGTGGGATTAATGGGACTCAGCCTCATCATCTCAGCCGTATCTTCTATCTACAACGCCAAAGTCAGAGGAAGAAGGCTCCTCGTTACGCTACGGGAAGATGATATCATCTGGTACGACGAAAAAAGAGACTTTACCGATATCAGAGAGTGGTTTTATATTACACGGATCGCCTTTACGAAGAACTACATGATTGTTGATACATTAGATGCACCCAACTACACCCAAGCCGTCAAAAGAAGCACCCTCACCGAAGAAAAAGAAAACCTCATTATGGACTTAGCAAAGGCCAATCAAGTGGCAGTGAAAGCGCCAAAAACCATCAATCCCAATAAAGAAGCCGATGAAGAATTCTAA
>CAYJGI010000110.1:0-4677 GCA_964369705.1 uncultured bacterium | reverse complement strand
CAATAATCACCATGAGTAAGTAGCGCTTCACATGAAGTCCCGGCCTAAGCCATTTGAGTATATTCTTCATAGGCTACTCCTTTTCTTCCGGTTTATCTCTGTGTTTTATGAGTACAGACCAATCACTGCTTTTTAAAGCTTGGTATTATCTCTCTACCGTTGCTACGGAGCGATGTTTACCTCCCGTGCAGCCCACTGCGATGACGAGGTTTCTTTTATCTTGCCTAATAAATCCGGGAATCATTTCTCTAATTATGGCAGAGAAGTTTTCCACTGTTTTGAGATTATCATTTTCGTTAAAGATGTAGTGGTATACATCGGGGTGAAGACCTGTTTTTTCTTTTAGTTCCGGGACGTAATATGGATTACGCATGAATCTTACATCAAAGACGATATCGGCATCTAAGGGCAATCCTTTTTTGTATCCAAAGCTCATGATGGTAATCAGCATTTCGCCCTTCGTTGATTCTGTGAATCTGGTCATAAAATAGTTGTTTAGTTCTTTTGCTGTCATGTAAGATGTATCGATGACGTAGGTCGCCATATCTCGATAGGGTGCCAGGATCTTCATCTCTTCTTGTATGCCATCCATGGCTCTCCCCTTAGGATTAAGGGGGTGATTGCGCCTTGTTTCTTTAAAACGCCTCACTAAGACTTCTTCAGCAGCTTCTAAGAATACAATCTCATAATAAAAGCCCTTTTCCTTTAGCTCCATTAAGTACATATCCATTTTGTTCAAAAAATCCCTCACACGAATATCTACTACAATGGCAATGTGGGAGATTGGCTTTTGAACTTCATTTTCCATGGAATAACAGAGTTCAACAAAGGATGGAATCATGCTTGGCGGTAAATTATCAATACAAAAAAAACCCAGATCTTCAAAAGATTTCACCGCTTGCGACTTCCCTGCACCCGATAATCCTGTAATGATTTTGATATTGATTTCTTTCTTATCTCGATTCAAATCAAACACCTCCCGGCTTTCTAATTCTATTTTATAACATTCTTCAAAAACCTTCCACTATTATTGTATTTATGTTACTATATTTATATATAAAATAATTTTCTAGGAGTATAATATGGACGAAAATAATAATATAGCAATTATAGATTACCGTGGTGAAATCAAAGAAAACTTACACCGTGTTGATTTAGTCGTCGTGAATAGCGAGGGCGAAGTGCTTTATGGTTTTGGTAATATACATAAAGAAATATTGGCCAGATCTTCTACAAAACCCATGCAATGTGTCCCTGTGGTAGAGTCCGGTGCTGCCGATGCTTATCAATATACGAAGAAAGAAATCTCCGTCACCTGCGCTTCCCATAGTGGTGAAAGACGCCATGTGGATACGGTGAAAGGTATTTTGGAGAAAGCAGGTCTCCCTGTAGAGGTGATCCTTACCGGTGGTCTCGACCTCCAACCTAAGTACGGAAACCCAGAAGGCATTAATGATGAACCAAATAATATTCGCCACAACTGCTCCGGTAAGCATAGCGGCATGGTGGCCACTGCTGCTTATTTAGGGGAAGATATCACCAATTACCCAGACTTGGACCACCCCGTTCAGCAGCGTATCTTAGATGTCATCGCCGATATTACGACGTACCCTAGAGAAAATATCAAGATTGCCATTGATGGCTGTGGTGTCCCTGTCCATGGACTTCCCATGACATATCTAGCCAAAGGTTTTGCAAGAATGACCGATCCTGAGCGTTATTTTGATGAGAACCGTGCCAAAGCCATCAGCCGTGTCACCGATGCCATGATGACCCACCCGGAAATGGTGGCCGGTGAAAAGCGTTTTTGTACTGAATTTATGGCGGCGGCAAAGGGTACTTGGTTTGGCAAAGTCGGCGCTTGCGGTGTCTATATTGCCGGCGATATGAAAAACAAAATCGGAATCTGCGCAAAATCAGAAGAAGGCAATGCCGATATTGTTGCCTCTGCCCTACTCCATGCCATCTCTACTTTAGGCTTAGATGAAAACAACTTTGTAGATACTTTGGAGCATTGGTTAAAGCCAAAAACTTATAACGCAAGACGACAAGAAGTCGGTCAAAGAGTCCCCATCTTTACCCTAAAGAAGGGAGAATAAATCAGAGTGACTTCAATGACAAAACCCTGCGCCCACTGTAGTGGCGAACTCAAATATCTTAAGACAGAGAAGATACAGTTAGGTCAAACAGGCTGGCTACTTGGGGATCTCCCCAATCTCTTTGCCGGTGCCATGTCCCTTCAGATTTATCTCTGCAATACTTGCCATAAAGTAGAGTTTTTTGCGGATACAGAAAAAGACAACAGTCACGAACTAAAACAAATCACTTGCAAAAAGTGCGGCCATACGTACGACTTTGATTATCCAAAATGCCCACAATGTAAAGAGAAAACAAAGTACGAAACCCTCTAAAAAAAAACGAAGCGAGGAATCCCATTGAAAACACTTGTATATCGAATCATCGGTGCTGTTCTAATTGTTTTTAGTATTTGGTTTGCTATTAACCAGCAGTTTAGTGAGCCCTCTATTTATGTACTCGTCATAGGAGCCATCTTCGGATATGTACTCATTGCCCTTACCTCTTCTAAGATGTATAATCACATGGTAGGCTCTGTCAACCGCGCATCCAACAAAAAAAATCTGACCACCGACGAGCTCTTTGCCGTTCTTCAGAATGTGGATACCGGTATGGGTAAACCGTGGATGGGTAAGATTTTTTCCATTAAGGATGAAGTCATTATCTACGGCCCTACGGAATTTGGTGAATACCTCTATATCTACCCTTCAATGGATGCTTTCTTTGTTACACAAAGCAGTATCCTATCCCATATTCAGGGGCCTGAGACTGAGTTATGGCGAGTGGACGCCGTAGAGAAGAGGTCCGATACTTACAGCGATGAATACGCCACTTGCTTCTTCTTCATACATAATACGGTGATGATTGATATTGCCAATGCCATTAATGAATATATGGAGACCGATCGAATTACACCCCTCCCTAAAGAAGCGAACCCCGGCAAAATCTATCGTTTTGATGAAGATTTTAGATTCTTCGGTCAAAACTTCTCTATATCCGACTTTGATGGGAATGAACTGTATAAAGTCATCGGCCATATGCCACTAAAGAACTTCCGCATTGTAAAGGCTGATACAGAAGAAGAGATTTTCCGTATGAAAAAACGCTTATTCCATATTTTTGATACTTATGATTTTTATAAGTATGGTAAGAAGTATGGTAGGCTGAAACAGCGATTCCACACATTTAAAGACGTCTTCAAAATGAAGACAGAGGATGGCATCATAGAGATTAAGGAAGTCAGTGATTTTCTGATTGCCAACTATATTGTAAAACTCGACGGTAAAACCATAGGAACCATTGCAGAAAGATTGAATTTAAGCTTCCATAATATTGTTTTTGATAATTTTGTACTCCACGTCAGAGATGAAAAACACATCCCCATCATGACTGCTTGCGGTGTCATGGTCATTCGTGAAGTGAGACGAGATCGCAAACAAATGAGAAGAAACTTAACATAAAGGATTCTTCTTCACCTAATCTTTGGGGGCTTGACCATGAGGCTCAAGCCCAAATCGATCACCAATTCCTATACTTTTATCGACTGAAAACACCGAGCGCAAACAAAAACCCCCACTCTCTTGAGTGGGGGTTTTTTATTATGCTTTTTGTGGGAATTAGATTTGACGTCCTACATAAGAACCTTGATAGATTGCTTTTACAAGGTCTTTTGCTCTTTCGGCGTCACCTACAACGTAAAGCTCTTTTACTTTACCTTCTAATTCTCTATAAAGAGTGTCATTACCTCTTGCACCAAAGGCAGCGATAACATCGGTTACGCCTTCGATGGTCTCAACAGAGCCGTCTGGGTTTTGAACGGTAACAGAGTGATCACCAAACTCCATAACTTTTGTTGAGGTTCTGATCTCTAAGTCGCGCATTGATTCAAAATCGTCATGGAGGCAGATACGACCATCTTGTGGCATATCTTTACCAATACCGTCGAGCATCTCAACGAGGACGATTCTACGCTTTCTTTCTTCGCTTAAGAATGCGGCAGTCTCTGCACCTACGGCACCACCACCACATACTACAACGAAGTCGCCAAGCTTCTTCTCACCGCGAAGAACTGGATCTGCAACGGTTACGAATTCTTGATCGATACCTTTAATCGGTGGGATTAAGTTGTTAGCACCGGTGGCTACAACTACAACATCTGGGTTCTCTTTTGCTACAAGCTCAGGAGTTACCTCAGTGTTATAAACCACTTTGATATCGTCTTTCAGTACGATAGATTGTAATTGGGCAAGGGCTTCACCGTAGCCGCGTTTTCCTGGAGGTAATGAAGCTAAGATAAGACGTCCGCCAAGCTCGTTAGACTTCTCATAGATGGTAACATCGTGGCCACGAAGCTTTGCCACACGGGCTGTCTCGATACCGGCGGCACCACCACCTACGATCATGACTTTTTTCTTGGTTTCTGTTGGGAATTGCTCGATATTAAAGAACGTCTCACGGCCTGTTACGGTATTCATGGTACATTTTACGTAACGGGTGTCAGCAGTTCTATCGTGGCAACCTTTGTTACAAGCAATACAGAAAGTAATGTCTTGTAGCTTGCCTTCTTTTACTTTGTTTGGATAATCGGGATCGGCAATGAGA
>CAYJGI010000109.1:3128-4687 GCA_964369705.1 uncultured bacterium | reverse complement strand
CTTGGGTATGATGACAATAATCTTAATTTTATTATCATGCAATTGGTGCGCCTCCCCCGTAACGGCGAAGTCGTCCGCATGAGCAAAAGATCGGGAAAATCCATTACCCTCATTGACCTCGTCGATGAAGTAGGTAAAGATGCGGCCCGTTTCTTCTTCAATATGAGAAGTCCAGAGGCCCATACAGATTTTGATTTAGGCCTTGCCATTGAAGAAAGCAACGACAATCCCGTCTTCTATGTCCAGTATGCCCATGCGAGAATCTCCAGTATCTTAAGGCAGACAGAGGAATTCACTCCAAAAGCCCTAAAGGATGACGGTGCCTACTTACTCACCATGGAAGCAGAGCAAAATCTCGTAAAGAAGCTTGCCCTCTTCCCTTCGGAAATCAATATCGCTGCCAAAGTCAGAGCCCCCCATAGAATCACGAATTACGTCATAGACTTAGCGGGCGCTTTCCACGGGTTTTATAACGTAGCCCGTGTCATCATCGATGATGAAGACTTAATGACGGCAAGACTCAATCTCATTAAAGCCACAAAAATCACCCTTAAGAACTGCCTCACCCTATTAGGTGTCGATGCTCCGGAAAAAATGTAATAAAAAGATGGACGAGTTGGAGGATGGTATGAATCAATTCAAAAAAAAGCTTATGCAGGGAGGCTCACTGCTCCTTGCCTTGATTTTATTATTGAGCGGTAGAGGCCCTCTCTTAGCGGAAGAGATTTCGGGAATCCCCGAAGAAAACATCTTAGAAGCGTACAAAATCAACATGGAAGCCATTGCAAAAATCATCTTAGAAGAGGGCATCTTAGTCGACATGACGGAAGAAGAACTCTTAGTCGGTGCCATGAAAGGCATGATGTCAATCCTCGATGACCCTTATTCTTACTACTTAACCAATGGTGAATTTGAAGACTATTGGGGAAAAGTGAGTGATGAGAATGTCGGGATCGGCATTCGTGTGGAAGAGACCTTCGATGGAAGAATGAAAGTGGCAGAAGTTTTTCAAGATACGCCGGCAGATCGTGTTGGGATTCGCACCGGCGATATCATACATAAAATCAACAACGTCATCGTCAATTACGACGAAGGGATCGTCGCCCTATCGGCAGCAAAAAAAGCAACGATTGCCATCATCAGAGATGGGATTTTGCAGCCGAAAGTCGTCACCGTAGAACGTGAAGAAATCGAATCCAATACGGTGACCTATGAAATGAAAGACGACAATATCGGTTACTTAAAGATTCGCTATATTGCTGCGGAGACTCCCGATGAAGTGGCAGAAGCCTTAAAAGCACTAAGACAAGAGGGCATGGAAAAACTCATCTTAGATCTTAGGGATAATATCGGCGGATATTTAGATGCGGTCAACCAGTTGGCCAAGTTCTTTATCCCCGAGGGGACTTTTGTGACGACGAAGTCTAAGAATCAAGCACCCACTCAATACACCGTCTTAAATTCCCTCTATGGTGGAGAAGAAACGGTGGTTCTTGTGAATCATAGAACGGCCAGCGCCGCAGAGCTCCTTGCCGGTGCCATCAGAGATTATGGGACGG
>CAYJGI010000109.1:0-3118 GCA_964369705.1 uncultured bacterium | reverse complement strand
GGACGCTGATGGGTAGTACCACTTTAGGGAAGGGGATCGGCCAATCTCATTTCTTTTTGCCAATGACGGGCTACTTAAAGCTCACCAACTTTACGTACCACCTACCCCTTGGAGAAAACATCCATGGCATAGGACTCACGCCGGAAATCATCAGTGAAGAAGGTACTGTGTTGTACGAAGAAGAACTCAGCGACATGCTTCCTATAATGATGGCAGAAGACTTTGACAGCAGTAAAGTAAAGCACGTCTTAGCCCTGCAACAAGCCCTCATATTCGCCGATTACAAAGTCAAGATTACAGGGACTCTAGACACCCAAACAAAGACGGCCATGAAGGCAGTGCAAAGGGACTACGGTCTTAGCACCACGGCAAAGTACGATAATTACTTTTATTATGCGTTAATGGACGCCTTTGATGATAAGCTCTCGGAAGATTTTTCTACGGAAAAAGCCATAGAGTACTTGCAATATCATCAAAAAAGCCACGAAGAATATTTTCTTCGTGGCTCTTATCTTATTGACAGCTATAACAAGGGCTAAAACCCATTTGCTTCGCTTCTTGTTCATCTTCCAGCCAAATGATTTCCGTAGGGGAGAGGTTTTTTAAATGACTGCAAGTGGGGCTGTGATACGTGAGGTCTTCCAGCGTTCCCGCGACTTTGTAATAATAAGAGTCTCTGAGGAGATCATTCCTTCCGGAGTCATCGGACCAAATGCCAAGCTCTTTATTATAGGCGCTTTCGTGGGATGTGGTTAAGACATCGGCCATGGTAAAATTCGTATCCTGGAGAGAGAATTTGGCATAACCCATGCGAAGGAGGTCGCTGTTTAAGAAGGCGCCGTTCACGTACACGTAAGCATAGAGTTGATTGTTGGGCATTCGCTCTAAAGTATCCACAAAAAGGGTGATCGATTGCCCTTGCAAGAGGGCATTGACGTAGTTGAGACCGTTAATACTATAACTGAGGTTGGTTTTGATGGGCGGAATGGCGCATCCGATGAGACGCACCGTTTCTACACGATTATTCATGTAGACCCTGAGGGTAATGGTGTCAATGACTTGCATCACCTCTCCTTCGTACCGTTTCATAGGACCACTTCTTGCATCGATGAGGATCAGCGTCTTCGTATCTTTCAGGTAAGTGGTGTCAAAACCCAGTTTCTTAATGGTAGAGACGGCAACGTACATACGATCATTCTTTGTGATATTGGGGGCCACTAAGGTACTTGTTTCGTTACCGACTTGCAGGGTATTCTTACCGTTATAGAGGTAATACATTCGCCCTTTTATCATGACGGTAGCCGCCTTCATCTTAGTATTATAATTAAGAGGGAGGCCAAGTCCATCCATGAGGCCACGAAGGGGAACGTACTGCTCACCGTTGTCGTAGAAAGTCTCTGGCATCAGCATGGTGAATTCATCTTCGTAGTATAGTTTGATATGATTTTGCCCTTCTTTGGCTTCCAGCGGGAGAGGCGCCATGGACAGGGCGACTACAACAAAAACCAACAAAGGTATGAATATGGATTTGAGTTTCATACAAAACTCCTTTAAATCGTTAAAATGAGTGATAGAATCGTTTTTATTGTACCATAATGGGAGGCAAAAAACAATGAATCATCACTTTTTCAAAAATCTTCTAAAAAAATCAGAAAGAAAGATTAAAACATTGCATACCACACTATAAAATGTTACATTATATGGGTATATGAAACAAAAAAAGAAGGGGAGGGATGAAGACGTGAAAATCATACCCGTACACCAAAACGATCAAAAAGAAGAACTCCGTTTTGAAGCCTTTACAAAAACGGGGCCAAAAAGCCATTTTTGCCAAAGCATAGAATGGGGCAATATTAAAGCAAAGACCGGGTGGAAACCCATCCGCTTTATGGTAGAAGAAGATGGCGAGGTTAGGGCCGCCGTCAGCGTCCTTAAACGGAAACTCCCCGGGATTAATCGCCATATCCTCTACGTATCAAGGGGCCCTGTGGTAGATTTCTACAATAAAGAAGTCATGGATGTCGTCATTAAAGAATTAAAAGCCCTTGGCAAAAGGGAAAAAGCTGTTTTTATTAAGTTTGATCCCGATATTGTAATTGGGGAAGAGATTATAAAGATTCTAAAAGGGTACGGCTTTAGGCCAAAGGGCGAGAACAATCAAAACTTCGAAGGCGTCCAGCCTAAATTCGTTTTTAGACTTCCCATAGAAAATCAAGAAAAAGATACCCTCCTTGAAAACATGGAGCGCAAAACAAGGTATAATATCCGCCTTGCCGCAAAGAAAGGCGTGACGATCAGAGAAGCCACCAGGGAAGACCTCACTACTTTTTATCGAATTCTTTACGTAACGGCGGTGAGAGATCGTTTTGGCATTCGAAACGAAAACTACTTTCAGTGGATGTGGGATGAGATGGTCCCGAAGGGAATCATGAAGGTTTTTTTGGCTGAGTATGTAGGGCAAGTCATTAGCGGAACCCTGGCCTTTCACTACGGTGATAAAGTATGGTACTTATACGGTGCCAGCGATAACGTCTATCGCAACTTAATGCCCAACTACCTTCTCCAATGGCACATGATTGAGTGGGCCGTAGACTTAGGGGCTAAAGTCTATGATTTTCGAGGCGTGTCGGGAGATTTAAGCCCCGATAACCACCTCTATGGACTCTATCGCTTCAAAAAAGGCTTCATGGGAGAATTGACTGAGTTTGTGGGAGAGTACGATTTAGTACTCAGCCCCACTTTATACCTACTATACGAAAAACTGGTGCCGGCCTACAAAAAAATGCGCCGCAAAAAAAGAGAAAAAACAAGGGCCAAAGAAGCGGGTAACACAAAAGAGCCTAGCGACATATCATAAAAAGATGGACAAAAAGACATCAAACGCTGCTGTTTGATGTCTTTTTATGACTAAATCAGACACATTACAAATATGTTACACTTTATTTTATTGTATTGCAATGAAGTGCTAAATTTGGTATACTTCCCATGTGTGTTGCTTCAGTGATGATGTCACTATGGCAACAAAATATCTTAAATAGGTAAAAACCTATTGTCAATTTTATCTCAGGAGGAATTAAGAATGAAAAAACTACTTGCATTAGTATTGGCTGTAGTCATG
>CAYJGI010000108.1:2096-4729 GCA_964369705.1 uncultured bacterium | reverse complement strand
CATACGGGTCAAGGGAAGGTGTTACCTCTCTACAGCGGGCAGATAGTCGTGATAGCTTCTACATCACTTCGTGGAGAGGGTCAAACGTCACGTTTGTGGGGTTTGGGGCAAAGCCCCATGCTTTTGCCCTCGTGGAGAGGGTCAAACGTCACGTTTGCGGGGTTTGGGGCAAAGCCCCATGAGCTTCTTCTCTTCTTACTTTTTTATTATCATGTCCACGACTTCTAAGAGAGAATCAAAGCTTCCTTCCACGTCTTTGCGATGGACCAAGAAGGGATGAAGGCCTGCTTCTTTTGCGCCGTTGTAGTCGGCCACTTGATTGTCGCCGATGTGGTAGATATTGTGCCTTGGTATCCCTTCTGTTAGGGACACGGCATAATCATAAAACTCACCCCTCGGCTTATCGTATCCAATCACGGCGGAGATGACACAGCCATCAAAATAATAGAGAATACCCAGTTGTTCTAAAATCTCTTCCAGCTCCGGATAGTTATTGGATAGTATGTACTGGGGGATTCCCTCCTCTTTTAGTCTTATGAGTGCTTCTAAAGCATCATCGTAGAGGGTGTAGCGTTTTACATCGAGGATTTTATTACGTATGGATTTTGAGATGGCCATTCCATCTTCTTCTCCCATGCCAAGGGCCACAAAACGCTTGCAAAAAGCTTTTTCCATATAGGGCCAGAAAGCCTCTTTCACGTGGATGGTATTGTCTTGCTCTGCGTTCTCCCATGGGTACATCTTATGGGTGAGGGCTCTGATGTCGTGGAGGGTAATGGTGGTTTTGGCATCAAATTCTGCGACGGCTTCCATCATGGCACCGCTCCACAGGGATTTTGAATAGGCTAACGTACCGTCAAAATCCCAAAAAACCGCTTTTTTCATTTTTTTGTTCCTTCCTTTCTATATCTGACAAGAAAAAAGCATTGCTATTGCAATGCTTTTTTTAATGGATTTAGAGTTCGCCACATTTTCTAAGGAGGGCTTCCCACTTACGATCGACTTCTTGTTGGATCTGCTCGATGAGGTGCTCATTACCGGGCTTAAATAAGTGCTTAAAGCGACCTTGTGGTCTTAAGAAGTCTTCAACGGGTTTTTTCACCTTTGGCTTATAAGTCAGCTTCCAGACGCCGTTTTCTACTTCAAAAAGGGGCCACCAGCAAGTATCGACGGCAAGGCGTGTGACTTCGAGACCTTCTTCCGTTTCGATTCTCCAGCCACGGGGGCACACCGCTAAGGTATTGAGGAAAGCGGGGCCTTCAATGGCAAAGGCTTTTTCTGCTTTTTGGTGGAGGTCTCTCCAGTGGGCCGGTGTGGACTGAGCCACGTAAGGAATATTATGGGCCACCATAATTTCCGTTAAGTCTTTTCTTGTTTGCACTTTACCGGGAATCACTTCACCGCTGGGGCTTGTTGTGGTGTCGGCATATTGAGGCGTTGCGCTGGAGCGCTGAATGCCTGTGTTCATGTATGCGCCGTTGTCGTAGCAGAGGTAGACCATATCGTGTCCCCTCTCCATGGCTCCCGACAAAGATTGAAAACCAATATCGTAGGTACCACCGTCGCCACCAATGGCCAAAAACTTCTGATTACCGCTGATCTTGCCTTGCTTTTTCATAGAATAAAAAGCAGCTTCCACGCCGGCAATCGTCGCGCCGGCATTCTCAAAGGCACTGTGGATAAAAGAGGTTTTCCAAGAGGTAAAAGGATAAATGGTGGTGGATACTTCAAGACATCCCGTGGCACATCCGACGACTACAGGGTCATCGGTTGCCCTTAGGATGTTTCTTAGAACAATGGGCGCACCGCAACCGGCACACATTCTATGACCACTGACGAGGCGTTCTTCTTTTTTTGCTAATTCTTTAATGGTAACTGCCATGGTAGCCTCCTATTCTCTCACACCGAGATATTGATAAGGCTCTGGGACATTGCCCGTTGCCACAATATCGGTGAGGGTGTTGTATACTTTTTTGATGTCATTGACGTCGGTATCTCTACCGCCTAAACCGTAGATGAAGTTGATGACTGGAACATTCACTTCGCTACCGAATAAAGCACTTCTAATATCTACGTAGAGCGGTCCGCCTACGGTATTGAAGGAGTCGGCACGATCTAATACGGCAATGGCTTTCGTGTTTTTTAAAGCTTCTTTTAATTCTTCGGCGGGAAAAGGTCTATAGACACGGACTTTAACGAGGCCTGCCTTTACGCCGTCTTGTCTCAGCATATCGATGGCGGCCTTTGCCGTTCCTGCCGTGGAGTTGATAATCACGATGGCCACTTCCGCATCGTCCATCTTGTAGCTCTCAAAGAGGTCATAGGAGCGACCGCTCAGTGCTTCGTATTCTTTAGCCACATCTAAGATGACGGCTTTTGCCTTCTTCATGGCTTCTGCCTGTTGGCGCTTATGCTCGATATAGTAAGGCTGAAGATCAATGAGACCCATGGATACGGGATTATTCACATCAAGGAGGAATCCTTCTAAGCTTCTTGTTCCGATAAAGCCTTTTACATCTTCATCTTGAAGAATCATCATGTCGGTAACGGCGTGACTCGTCACAAAACCATCTTGACAGACCATAACGGGCAGCTGTACATCGGGGTGCTCTGCAATGCGAAGGGCTTGTAGG